>JBLMWR010000113.1:0-3708 GCA_050257335.1 Deltaproteobacteria bacterium
GCCATGCTGCTCCAGCGCGCTCTGCACTGCAACGACTCGGAAGTCATCTCACGCACCATGACGCGCCGACTGCAACGCAACGAACTGGCGCGATTCCATCACTGGAAGCAGCGCAAACAGATTGCACCGCTACGTGTTAACCAACGAAAATGAACCGCGGACAGTAGAAGTAGTCAGTTCTCAGTTGTCGAACGACCAGTGATGAGCGAAATCCGAATGACAAATGACGAAAATCATCGGCCGATTGGCGTCGTGAGTAGGTCCCGCCTGCCGGGCGGAACCTCGCGCGCCGATCGCGGTTACAAGCTGGCTCAGCGCGATGTCGGCGCGACTCGCGGACGACTGCTCGGATTTCGCATGCCTCCGCCGGTTGCCAAGGTTCCGCCCGACCACCGCTACACGCGGCGGTGCCCGCGGGACCTACTTGACCCCATCCGCATCTTGACGTTCGGGCTCGCCGTCGCGGCGATCGCGCGCGGCACGACCTTCGCGCAGGATGCCGCCCCTGCCGGCCCGATTACGATCCAGCCGCCGGCGATCGAGCTGCGTCATCTGCGGCAACCGCAGTCGCTGCAGGTCCTCGGGTTGTCAGCCGACGGGTTCTCGCTCGATCTGTCGTCCGCCGCGAAGTTCGCCAGCGCCGATCCGAACATCGCTGCCGTGGATGACGAGGGGTGGGTGCGCCCGGTTGCCAGCGGCCAGACGCAGGTGACGGTTGCGGTCGCCGGTCAGACGCTCGCTGTTCCGGTGAAAGTCGCGCTCGCCGCCACCGAGCCGCCGTACAGCTTCCGCCACGAAGTGATGGCCGTGCTGTCGAAGGCGGGCTGCAACATGGGGGCCTGTCACGGGTACTCGCTGGGGAAGAACGGATTCAAGCTGTCGCTGCGCGGCTCCGATCCCGAGCTGGATTTCACCGCGATCACCAAAGAACAGTTCGGCCGCCGGCTCAATTTCCAGGCGCCCGAGGCGAGCCTGCTCTTGGCCAAACCGCGCGGCGACGCCCCGCACGAGGGGGGTGTCCGCTTCCGCCGCAAGAGCCTCGCCAGCGAGATCCTTGTCAACTGGATCCGGCAGGGAGCCCCCGGGGACCTCGCCGATTCCGCCCGCGTGACCGCCGTGCGGCTGGTTCCCGACAAGCTCATGCTCCGCCCGCACCAGAAGCACCGGCTGCAGTTCATCGCCGAGTACAACGACGGCACGAAACGGGACGTCACCCGGCTCGGCGCCTATACCGTCAACAACACGCAGTTCGCCGAAATCGATGAGGAAGGGCTCGTCGTGGCCATCGATCCCGGGGAAACGGCGATCGTGGCCCGCTTCGAACGGACGTTTGCGGCGACGGGAGTGGTCGTCCTGTCGCCCGAAAGTGGCTTCGTTCCCACGCCGGTTCCCGAAGGGAATCTCATCGACAAGCCGGTCGTCGAAAAACTGAACCGGCTGAAAATCGCGCCGTCACCGCTTGCCGGCGACGAAGAGTTCCTGCGGCGGGTGTATCTCGATCTCATCGGCGTGCAGCCGAAGCCCGACGAGATCAAAGCCTTCCTCGCCGATTCCGATCCCGGGAAGCGCGAGAAAGCGATCGACGCTCTGTTTGACCGCCCTGAATTCGTCGATCACTGGTCGCTGAAATGGGGAGACCTGCTGCAGAATTCGCGGAACGTCGTCAGCCAGCAGGGGGTCTTCCTGTTCCGCGAATTCCTGCGCAGTGCGATCGCCGAAAACATGCCGCTCGACGAATTCGCGAGGCGCGTTTTCACCGCCCGCGGCGGCGCAGTGGACGACCCGGCGAGCGTCTACCTGTCGATCAGCAAAGACACCAACGACACGGTCGAACGGGCCACGCAGGTCTTCTGCGGCGTGCGAATGCTGTGCGCCCGCTGCCACACGCACCCGCTCGAAAACTGGACTCAGGCCGATTATTACGGGCTGGCGAGCTTTTTCAGCCAGGTCAGCGTGCGGCAGGACGCGCGCTTTCCGACGATCCCGAACAGCAAGCTCGTGCAGGTCAATCTGGCGGCAGGGCCCGCGATCCATCCCCGCACGGGCCAGCCGCAGCGACCGCGATTCCTGGGAGGGGTCGAACCCGAGCTGCCGCTGGGGGCCGACCGCCGCGAGGCTTACGCCCGCTGGCTCACCGCCCCCGAGAATCCTTTCTTCGCACGGGGGCTCGTGAATCGCATCTGGAGCTATTTCTTCCACCGCGGAATCATCGAGCCGGTGGACGACGTGCGAAGCACCAACCCGCCCATCAACCCGGCCCTGCTCGATGCCTTGACGAAGGACTTCACCGCCAGCCGTTTCGACATGCGGCACCTGATGCGGCGGATCGTCACCTCGGCGACATACCAGCGCACGAGCCTGACAACCCCGTCGAACCGCCAGGACGACCAGAATTTCTCGCACGCGATCCCGCGGCGGATCCCTGCCGAAGCGCTCCTCGATTCGCTCGTCCAGGCCACGGGAGTTCCCGAAGCGTTCGGCGGCGCTCCCGGCGGGTTCCGCGCCGCCCAGTTGCCCGACGCGGCCGTTGACAGCGCGTTCCTCAACCTGTTCGGCAAACCGCAGCGGATGGATGCCTGCGAATGCGAGCGAGACAACAATTCGAACATGCTGCAGGCGCTGCACTTTATCAACGGCAGGAGCATTCTGGGTCGCGTGCAGAACCCCGCCGGCCGGCCGGCGCAGCTCCTGAACCAGAAGCTGCCGGACGAACAACTCGTGACCGAGATGTACCTCTGGTCGCTGGCGCGGCGTCCCACTGCCGAGGAGCTCAGGCTCGGGCTGCAATTCTTCAAGTCGTACGGCGAGAAGCGCGCCGATGCCGCCCAGGACCTGATGTGGGCGCTGCTCAACAGCCGGGACTTTCTGCTGGTGCATTGAGCGAATCATTTTCGCGCACGGGCCGGGTTGTTGTAGATATCGACCAGAAACAGCACGGCTTCCTTCGGGCCGGAGTTGATGATGGCGTGGGGGACATCGGCCCGGTAACTGACCGAGTCCCCTTTGCCGATCACTTCGGAATCCCCTGCCGATTCGACGCGCACCTGGCCGGTCTCGACCGTCAGAAACTCACGCGTTCCCTGATAGTGCGGTGCGCTCCGCAGGGCGCCTCCCGGCTGAAGCTGCACTTCATAGAACTCGACGTCCTTTTCGAGGTTGAGGGGGCTCAAGGTCCGGATGCGGCAGTGCTTGTCGGAGCGGTAGTGATAAGCGCGGTCGTCGGCGCGGATGACGGTGATCGCCGAAGTGGCGTCGGGAACCTGCACAAGGTCTCCCAGCGTCATGCCGAAGGCGTGAGCGATTCGCAGCGTCACCGCCAGGGTGGGGTTGGCCTGCTCGCGCTCGATCTGGCTGAGCATCGAGCGGCTGACGCCGCTGGCGCCGGCGAGCATCTGCAGCGACCAGCCCCGCTCGGCGCGCAGTTGGCGGACGCGGCCCCCCAGGTGCCGGGTGATCGTTTCCGCCAGGGCGGGAGCCGGCAATGCGGAACGAGCCTTCGGTTTTCGTCGGTCACGAGGCATGTGGTTTCAGATCTGTTGAGGTCGCGCAATTCGGTTCGACCGCCCGTTCGTAGTACCGCCTTCAGGCGGGTGCCGCTTTCGCGACGTTCCCCAGAGTTCACTATATTGGAAACACATCTTGCATAATGGACGCCGCTGTTTATTATATTCTACACCGCGTCCAGCATCGCGGAAGGCTCGGCCAGGC
>JBLMWR010000114.1:0-10429 GCA_050257335.1 Deltaproteobacteria bacterium
GCGCGCAATTGCACGCCGAAGCCGCCGGGTCACGGAATGACCCGGCTACAGCAGGTCATCGAGCGCTTCCAGGCGATCGACGAACTCGGGCGACATTCCGGCGGCAAGACGCGGCTCGCGATGGAAGGATCTGCCACGCGATTTCTCGGGGCGAAGCGGCCATTTGAGCGCCGACTCGTAGGCCTCCCACTCGGAGAGATCGGGGGACTTGAGCCGCCGCAGCCAGTGCACGCCGAACGCGACGTGCTGGATCTCGTCGCGGTGAATGGCCCGCATGACGCCGGCGCTCTTTGCGTCTCCGGCCCGCCGAAACCACTCTTCGAATTCGAGCGTGTGATCGAGATTTCGCCCCTCGAATGTCAGCGGCAGCCCGGCGAGGTAATTGAGCAGAGATTTGAATTCCTGGGCCTTGCTCCAGAAATAGCCGTTCACCGGGATGTCGCCGAACCGCATTCCCAGCTCGGCGAGACGCTCCAGGTGCAGCCGCGTGTGCCGCTGTTCGTCCCCCATGATCCGCGCGAGGCCCATTCGGAATTCGCCGGGAGCCTCTGGAAACGCCCGCAGAACAAAGGCCATCACTTCCAGGGCCTGCAATTCGTGGTTGGCCATGATGTGATGGGTGACGGCCCGCCGGCCCGGATCGGCGAGCGTGTCGGGATGCGGCATGGGCGGCGACTCGCGCCGTCCGCAAAACCGCAGATCCGGGGGCCGCGCCGGCAATGGCGCCCGCAGCGAATCTCCGGACGACTCGTCGGTCGCCGCACCTTCGAGTGGAATCAGTTTCTCGGGAATTGCAGCCGCCAGCAAAATCCGGTCGGCGAAGTCGCGAAGTTCCATGAACGAAACAACTCACACGTATGTACAGGTCCGGCCTGCGATCCGGGCCATCGAAATGTTCTGAGATCCGCCCGTTTCCCGCTGTCCCGAGATCCTCCAGTCATTATAGCGGCATCTCGGCCAAAGGCCGGAAATCTTTTTCTCGTTTGCGGCTTTGCGCCTTTGCGTGAGGCACTTTTTACGTGCCAGTTGCATTGATTCGTGCGTCCGCTGCAACATCCGTGATGGCCGCACAGATTTCTGACCTGTCAGCCCAAAAAAAGAAAAAGACCGCCTCCGCACGGGAGCGGTCTCGCAAATTATTCTATTGCTCGTACGTCGCAAATCAGTACTGCGCGATGCGGTTGACCGGCCTGCAAAGCGCGGGGATTTCGGCGTCGAGTCGATAGTGCATGACGTATGCGTCTTCGGCCGAATCCGCGTAATGGCCCCGCAGGACGCGCACCGCCCGGAATCCCTGGGACTGGTAGAATAATTGCGCCACGAGGTTCGTTTCGCGGACTTCCAGCACGATCTCCTGCCGGCGCTGCTGCGAGAGCTTGTTGATCAGCTTTTCGATCATCTGCGCCCCGACGGCGAGCCGCCGGAAGGCAGGAGCGACGGCAAAGTTGAGAATGTGCAGCTTCGTCTTGTGCAGCTCGTAGATCATGAAGCCCACAACGCGGTTGTCATGCTCGGCCACCATGCCGATGCAGTTCCGCTGCCGCAGGCACGCCAGAAAGTCCTCTTCCGTCCAGTTGAACTCGAAACTGTCGTGCTCGATCCGGAGCACCTCGGGCATGTCGCGCCGAATCATCCACCGGATCTGAACGCTGACCGCCTGCTTCTGATATTGACCGGAACTCACAGTGGCCTCCTTGCCTGCCTGGGCATCTTCCTTCGCGACCTTCCCGATGACGGAACCCGTCGCGCGTCGCTTCAGACGTCCTTTCTGAAGTCCAGACTCGCACGCTGCCGCGCGAGCCGGTGTAACCGTGTGTCGACTTCTGGTCAGTGATCGACTCCCTCCGCCGGGACCCGCCGGCGAGCGGCCCCCGAACGGGGTGCCGCGAATTGTGCGGCGTAAGTTAACACAACATGCCGAATGACGGAAGCCCTTTTTCCGATCAGACAAACTGGGTCACGCCGGGGATGGCGACGGGCGGGGTGGGAATCGGTCCCCATTCGAATTTTGCCGGCCCGAGCGTCTCCTTCGAGTTCAGCGCCTGCTCCCAGGTAATCACCTTGCCCGTGTAGGCCGACATCCGCCCCATGATGGCCATCAGCGTGCTTTTGGTCATGTAGTCGCCGTTATGGATCGGCGTACCGTTGCGGATCGAGGCGAACAGCTCGTTGTGCTCGGCCTGGTACATATCGACCGATTCCCCTTTACCCGCCTTGAACTTCCACGTCGTCTTCCCGCCGACGCTGATCTCGTTGTCGATCGTATGGCACGTCCCCTTCGTCCCGAAAATGTGGTCGTTCACGTCGTTGGCGCAGCCGTCCATCTGCCGGCAGGTGCAGAACGCCTTCACGCCGCTGGCATACTCGTAGACGACGCTGAAGTGGTCGTAAACGTGCCCCGACTCGGGCCCGGTGCGGGCCTGCCGGCCCCCCACGCCGGTGCACTTGACCGGGGGCTGGTCGCGCATCGCCCAGGCGACCTTGTCCAGGCTGTGGACGTGCTGCTCGACGTTGAAATCGCCCGACAGCCAGGTGAATCCATTCCAGTTGCGGAGCTGGAATTCCATGTCGGACCATTCCGGCTGTCGCGGAAATTTCTTGAGCGTCTGCGTCAAATAGGTGGCCTGGATGGCGACGATGTCCCCGATCGTTCCGTCGAGGACTCTGGCGAAGGTCGCCCGCATTCCGGGGTGGTAGCGCCAGCAGAGGCCCGAGACAACGGCCAGGTTTTTCTGCCTGGCCAGTTCGCAGGTGGCGAACATCGACTGCACGCCCGGGCCGTCCACCGCCACGGGCTTTTCGACGAAAGAATGCTTTCCCTTTTCCACGGCGTATTTCAGATGGGCCGGGCGGAAATGCGGGGGGGTCGCCAGGACGACCACATCGACGCCGCTGTCGATCACCTGCCTGTACGCGTCGATCCCGACGAATTTGTTATCGCTGGAGACGACGACTTTATCGGCGACATCGGAATTCTTGAGGGTTGCCAGGCTCGATTCCAGCTTGTCGGCGAACGCGTCCCCCATGGCGGTGAGCTGGACGTGCGGATCGGCGTGCAGCGCCTGCGACGCGGCCCCGGTTCCCCGGCCGCCGCAGCCGATCAGTCCCACTTTGAGCACGTCGCTGCCGGCAGCGTAAACGCGCGGGGCCAGCGCCAGTTCCCCGGCCAGCGAGCCGGCCACAACGGCCGCCGTCGAGCCCTTGAGGAAATCGCGCCGATTGGAAGCCTGTGAACTGCCGCTGCGGGGGAAATCGCTCATCTCGATTGTCTCCAATGGGTCCGGTACGCTGAGTGATGCGCCGCTGACGCATCATCGTACCATGATGCGACGGGATCAGGCAACGGACAGAGTTTGACGACTCGATATTTCCGGACGCGCGATCGGCTTGTGTTTTTGTTGAACCGCGGGGCCCGCCCCGCGCGTTTTCCGCGTCACTGGCCCGAAGCTCGCGCCACGGTTACGATGCACAAACTGCATAACCCTGTTCTCCTGCCAATTTCCCGCTCAGGAGCCTCCCATGCTCGACTCCTTCGACCGTCGCGATTTTCTGAAGACCTCGTGCGCTGCGGCCACGGCGGCGCTGTCTGCGCAGGCCCTGCCGGCGGCCGCGGCCGAACCGGCCGGACGCCGCTTCAAGAAAGCGGTCAAGCTCAGCATGGTCGGGGGAACCGCGTCACTCGTCGAAAAGTTCAAAATGCTCAAAGAACTGGGTTTCGACGGCATCGACATCGATCGGCGCGTCGAGCACGACGAGGTCCGCCGGGCCCGCGAAGAATCGGGCCTCGTCGTCCATGGGGTCGTCGATTACGACCACTGGAAACTTCCCCTGTCGCACCCTGACCCGAAGGTCCGGGCCGCGGGACTCGAAGTGCTGAAAACCTCGCTGCGCGACTCGAAGACCTACGGAGGCACTACGGTGTTGCTGGTCGTCGGCGTCGTGAACAAAGAGATCTCCTATGCCGACGCCTACCAGCGGACGCAGGAGGAAATCCGCAAGGCGCTGCCGCTGGCGGAGGAGTTGGGGATCAAAATCGCCTTCGAAAACGTCTGGAACATGTTTCTCCTCAGCCCCCTCGAATTCGCCCGCTACATCGACGAGTTCAAAAGTCCCTGGGTAGGGGCCTATTTCGACGTCGGGAACGTCGTCAACTACGGCTGGCCCGAACAGTGGATTCGCATTCTGGGGAAGCGCATCCTCAAGATCGACGTCAAGGAATACAGCCGGAAGATGCGTGACGAGAAGGGGCCGTACAAGGGATTTGAAGCCGAGCTGGGGGAAGGGGACTGCGACTGGCCGGCGGTGCTGGCGGCGCTGGACGAAATCGGCTACAGCGGGTGGGGGACCGCCGAAGTCCGCGGCGGCGACCGCGAACGACTGGCCGAAATCTCGCGGCGGATGGACAAGGTCTGGGCCGTGAAGTAGGTCAACGATTCCAGATTGGCGCATGCGGTATTTGGTCGTGCTCGCTTTGGCGAGCGGACCGGCCGCAATTGGCGCGAGTCAATCTCCTGTGGTAATTTGTACGTGTCACTCGTTCCCTCGGTTCTGCCGTCCTGCCGCGTTTTTTCCGAAATCGCCGTCAGCGCGTGGTTGTATGAAGCATCTGCGGATCGGATTTCGACGCATCCGCCGGGCGGGTACAGGGCGATTCCGATCGCTGCTCGGACGGGTCGGCCTGATCTCCGCTGCGGTTGCCGGGATGGCGGCTTTTGCCCGCGCGGATGAAGCTGCCCCGACGGCACGCAGGCTCGATTTTACGCGCGAGATCCGGCCGATCCTGGCGAATCACTGCTGGAGTTGTCACGGGCCCGATGAGCAGCATCGAAAGGCCGGGCTGCGGCTCGACCTGGCGGAAGGTTCACGTGCCCGACTCGAATCGGGATTCGCGGCGATCGTCCCGGGAAAGTCGCGCGAGAGCGAGCTGGTCACACGGATCGAGACCGCGGACGATTCGGAAATCATGCCTCCGCCGGTCGCGAAGAAACCGCTCACCCTCGAGCAGAAGAAACTCCTGCGGCTGTGGATCGATCAGGGGGCCGAGTACGCGCAGCACTGGGCTTTCTCGCCGCCGAAACGCCACGCGCTGCCGTGGGTCAAGCACGCGGGATGGGCGCGGAACAGCATCGACCTGTTCGTCTTGAAACGGCTGGAAGACGCGGGCCTGTCGCCGGCGCGGGAAGCCGACAAGGCGACGCTGCTCCGCCGGGTGACGCTCGATCTCACCGGGCTGCCGCCGACGCTCGGGGAACTGGATGATTTCCTCGCCGACAATTCGGCCAACGCCTACGAGAGAGTCGTCGATCGGCTGCTCGCTTCGCCGCGCTATGGCGAAAAGATGGCGATGCAATGGCTCGATGCGGCCCGCTACGCCGACACCAACGGCTACAACAACGACGAAGAACGGACGATGTGGCCGTGGCGCGACTGGGTCATCCGGGCGTTCAATTCGAATATGCCCTTCGACCGGTTTCTGGTCGAGCAGCTCGCGGGGGACCTCCTGCCGAATCCGATGCTGGAACAGAAGATCGCCACAGGCTTCAACCGCAATCACGTGCTGACGACGGAGGGGGGCATCATCGACGAAGAGTACCGCGTGGAATACGTCGCCGACCGGGTGCACACGACGGCGACCGTCGTGATGGGGCTGTCGATGCAGTGCGCCCGCTGCCACGATCACAAGTACGATCCGATTACGCAGCGCGAGTATTACCAGTTCTTCGCCTTCTTCAACAACGTCGCCGACAAGACCGTCAAATACAACCAGGGCGCCGTCGCCGAGCCGTACCTCAAGGCCCCCACGGCCGAGCAACAGCAGGTCATGGCGCGCCTGACCGGGCAGAAAGCGCTGCTCGAAAAGCAACTCGCGGATCGGAAGGCAAACGTAGACGAGCCGCTGGCGAAATGGGAATCGAGGCTGTCTTCCGAGCAGAAGCAACAGCTTGCGCGGGCAGGACAAACGCTGCGCGTGGCGTTTGATGAAACGGAGGGAGATCAGGTTGCGGTTCAGGACGGGCAAGGGGCGGGAAACGCTGATGATGCCGCGATGGCGAGCCCTCGCCCTCACCCTGCCCCTCTCCCAGAGGGAGAGGAAATTTGTGGTGACGCGCCTATGGCGGTCCGCGGAAAAATCACTGGGCCGGCGACGTGGAAGCCGGGCAAATTGGGGAATGCGCTCGCCTTCGAAGGCGAGACTTTCGTCGATCTCAGCCAGCGGGGAATCTTCGATCGGACCGATGAAGCATCATTCGGGGCCTGGGTCTTCCCCACTTCGAACGAAGCGATCGCCATTCTGTCGAAGGTCGACGACGCTCAGGCGTTCCGCGGATACGACTTTCTGCTTGAAGGTGGCAAGCCGGCCGTTCATCTCATTCACCATTGGCCCGACAACGGGCTGAAAGTCATCGCGCAACAGCCCATTACTCTCAACGCCTGGCATCATCTGCTCGTGACGTGGGACGGTTCGGGGAAAGCGGCGGGCTTGACGATCTACGTCGATGGCCGCCTGCAGCAGCTCGAGATTACAAATGACAAGCTGGCCGGCACGATCAAGACCGACGAGCCGCTGCGCATCGGCCGGCGATCGACGTCGAATCCGTTCCGCGGCCTGATCGACGACGTGCGGTTCTTCAACTCCCGGCTGAGCGCCGACGACGCGCAGCGGCTGGCTGACGGCGGCGACGTGGCAGGTCTCGGCGAAATCCTGGCTCTACCCCCGGAAAAGCGGTCGGCCGAACAGCGCGAACAGCTGCGCCGGTTTTATCTGGAGACGGTTGATGCCGAATTTCGCAGGGCGAAGATCGAGCTGGCGGAGGCGGCGCGGCGTTATCAGGAAGTCGACAGTGCGGCTCCGAAGACGATGGTCATGGCCGAGCTGGCACAACCCCGCGCGGCACACATTCTGATCCGCGGGCAATACGATCAGCCGGGGGAGGCCGTGGAAGTCGGCGTACCGGCCGTATTTTCCTCATTGCCTGCCGATGCGCCCCTGAACCGGCTCGGGCTGGCCCGGTGGCTGGTCCAGCCGTCGCATCCGCTGACCGCGCGGGTGGCGGTCAATCGCTGGTGGGGGATGTATTTCGGCATGGGACTGGTAGAAACGGCCGAAGATTTTGGCGTGCAGGGCTCGCTCCCGAGTCACCCTGAGCTTCTCGACCGGCTGGCGACAGAGTTCATAGGGGCGTGGAACATCAAGGCATTGCAGCGGCTGATTGTCACGTCGGCGACATATCGGCAGTCGTCGCAGGCTTCGCCGGCGCTGATCGAGCGCGATCCGAAAAACCGCCTGCTGGCCCGTGGTCCGCGGTTTCGCATCCCGGCCGAATCGGTCCGCGACAACGCCCTTGCCATCAGCGGCCTCTTGCGCGACCGGATCGGCGGACCGAGCGTCAAGCCGTATCAACCCGCCGGGCTGTGGGAAGAGGTCTCAGTCGAACGCCGCTATAAATACGTCCCCGACAAGAACGACGGCCTCTACCGGCGGAGCATGTACACCTTCTGGAAGCGGACCTGTCCCCCGCCGGGGATGATGGCGTTCGACGCTCCCGATCGCGAGACGTGCCTGATCCGCCGGGCCACGACCAATACGCCCGTGCAGGCGCTCGTTCTCTTGAATGACCCGACCTATATCGAAAGCGCGCGGAAACTCGCCGAGCGGTTGCTGAAGGAAGCCGGCCCGGCGCCGATCGAGCGGTTGACGCACGCCTTTCGGCTGGCCATCTCACGGCCGCCCAACGGCGGCGAACAGCGGATTCTGCTGAGACTTTATTACGATTCGCTGGCGCGATTCCACGGCGACGGCGCGGCGGCTGAGAAGCTGCTTTCCGTGGGCGATTCGCCGCGCGATCTGCAGCTCGACGCCGCCGAGCTGGCAGCCTGGACGACGCTTGCGAGCATCGTGCTGAATCTGGATGAGACGATTACAAAAAACTAAGCGCAAAAGCGATAAACGAAGTTCGAATGACCCGTCGTGTCTAGCCGCCCCGCTTGCGGGGCGCGTGTGGTAACGCGCCGGGCAAGCCCGACGGCTAAACACACGCACCTGAAGAACGTGAGAGATGAATCCTCTGCTTGACTTCACTCAACGCGTCGCGCGGCGCCACTTTTTCGGCCGGGCCGGTTCTGTCGTCGGGCTGGCGGCCCTGTCTTCGCTCTTGGAGCGCGAAGGGTTCGCGGCGCCCCAGGCGATCGCGACAGAATCAAAGCTCACGCCGCACTTCGCCTCCAAAGCCAAACGGGTGATTTATCTGTTCCAGTCCGGCGGACCTTCGCACCTGGAACTGTTCGACTACAAGCCGAAGCTCCGCGACCTGCAGGGGACCGAGCTTCCGGACAGCATCCGGCAGGGGCAGCGCCTCACCGGGATGACCTCCGGCCAGAAGAGCTTTCCGGTCGTGGCGTCAAAGTTCAGTTTTGCGCAGGCCGGCCGGCATGGCGCCTGGATCAGCGAGCTTCAGCCACACACGGCTAAGATCGCCGACGACCTGTGCATCATCCGCTCGATGCACACCGAGGCGATCAATCACGACCCGGCCATCACATACATACAGACCGGTTCGCAGCAGCCGGGCCGCCCGTCGCTGGGGGCCTGGCTGAGCTACGGGCTGGGGAGCGACGCCCAGGACCTGCCGGCGTTCGTCGTCATGATCTCGCACGGGAGCGGCGCCGACGCCAACCAGGGGCTGCTCGACCGGCTCTGGGGAAGCGGCTTTTTGCCGTCGAATCACCAGGGGATCAAGCTCCGTTCCGGCAGCGACCCGGTCTTGTACCTCTCCGACCCGCCGGGGATCGACCGGACCTTGCGCCGCAAGATGCTCGACAGCCTTGCCCAGCTCAACGATTTGCAGTCCCGCGAATCGCATGACCCCGAGATCGCCACGCGAATCGCGCAGTACGAGTTGGCGTTTCGGATGCAGACGTCGGTCCCGGAACTCACCGATCTCTCGAAGGAATCGCCCGCGACGTTCGAAATGTACGGCCCCGATTCGCAGAGACCCGGAACGTTCGCCGCCAATTGCCTCTTGGCGCGGCGGATGGTCGAGCGCGGCGTGCGTGTGGTGCAGTTGTATCACCGCGGCTGGGACCAGCACGGAAACCTCGCCAGCAACATTCCCAAACAGTGCCGCGACGTCGATCAGCCGCAGGCGGCGCTGATCGCCGATCTCAAGCAGCGGGGGCTGCTCGACGAGACGCTGATCATCTGGGCTGGCGAATTCGGGCGGACGGTGTACGGCCAGGGAGGCCTCAAGGACGACTATGGCCGCGACCACCATGGCCGCTGCTTCAGCGTGTGGCTCGCGGGCGGGGGGATCAGGCCGGGAACCGTCTACGGCGCGACTGACGACTACGGTTACAACATCACCGAAAACCCGGTGCACATCCACGACCTCAACGCCACGATTCTGCACTGCCTGGGCATCGACCACGAGCGGCTCACGTTCCGCTTCCAGGGTCGCGAATACCGCCTCACCGACGTCCACGGCACGGTCGTCCAGGATATCCTCGCATAGGGCATGGACTCCTCTCCCCTTGGCAAGGGGGGGTAGGGGGGCGGGTGACGTGGTTATCGACAGATTGAAAACTGCAAAATGAGAATCGTAAATTGGGGTGCTCATCGGGATGGCGCCGATCAGCATTGGCCGTTTTCGCAGTCCGGCCGTGTCAATCTCTGAGTTTGCTCTGGAGTCGTCGGACGCGACGACGGAAAGGATTCCAAATGTCCACACTCCCTCTTCCCTCATCTGCCGGGTACCACGATCTTGAATCGGCCCGCGCCGACAACGAAGCCTTGCGGATTCGCGGTGAAAATCACCTGGCTCTCGCCATCACCATCGGGCGCACCGTCTATCTCGTGCTGCTCGCCCTGATTCCGCCCGGCTGCATGGGGATCGCGGTCGGCGCCTCGGCGGTCGTCCTCAACCTCGCCGCTCCGTCGGTTCACCTCGGGGGACTGCTCATCATCTGGATCACGACCACAATTATCAGCGTGACGGCGATCGTCGCCGGCATCGTGGAAGCCCGTAATTTCAACAGGGACGGAGGATGCGAAACTGAGAGAGGCCGGGAATGAGTTGAGCCATCACTCACCGTTGATTTAAGGGATGACAGTGAATCAGGTATATCCACAGATTACGCAGATTTTCGCAGATTAAGATGCGGGGGGCGCCTCTCATCCAATCTGCGTCAATCTGCGAAATCTGTGCATAAATTCTTCTTAAAATCGACGGGTATGCAGATCGATGCGTCGTCGGCATTACCGATCGGTTCACGGTATCCCCGCTGGCACACCGGCATGAACGTTCTCGGACGCCTGCTGCAGTCGAATCTGCGGGCGACAGGGCATTGCCATTGAACCTGACACTGCCCGGAAAAACCGGGCGGCTCGCGTGGCGATGCTGGCAGCGTCGCGCACGCCGGTCAGAAATCGCGG
>JBLMWR010000115.1:0-6282 GCA_050257335.1 Deltaproteobacteria bacterium
GGAGGCTGCCAGAACAACACCCAAAAGGGTGCGGCGATTGGCGGCCTGGGCGGGGCGGCCGTGGGGGCGATCGTCGGAAAGCAGCTTGGAAATACAGGAGCGGGGGCGCTCGTCGGGGCTGGTACCGGCGCCCTGGCCGGGGGGCTGATCGGAAATGCCGAGGATAAGGCTGAAGAAAGAGACAACGCCTTGCGGGCGGCAGCGCATGAACGCAGCGCGAGAATTCAGGAAGCGCGGGCAATCACGACTCGCGAGGTCGTGGATATGTCCCAGCAAAACGTCAGCGACGACGTCATCTGCAACGCCATTCGTACCCGCGGGGGAAGATTTGACACGACTCCCGACGGAATCATCGCCCTGAAAAACGCCGGCGTCAGTGACCGGGTGATCGAGATGATGCAGAATACGAGCCGCGGATATTAGCGGGACTGGCCTTTTGTTGAGAGCGGTCACTCAGTTTCGACCAGGACGGTCCTTCCCGGCCGTCGATGCGGGCCGGGAAGAGCCGGCCTCCATGACTACTCTTGGCCACGACAAATCGGTAACATTTGATGCGTTTGCGGCGTGCCTCTCATTTTCACGGGTCCCAAAGCCGAAATTGCCTCTCCCGCGACAATCACGCTTTTCCAGATGCGGGGCAGTCGCTAACATTAGGGGTTCTAAAAAAACACCCCATCCGGGTGGGGCGGGATGTGGGTCGTCGTAGCGGCTCGCGAGGGGGTTTTCGTCAAAAAAACGGGTAGCGCGACAGAATATGGCCGGGAATCGTGATTCGGAGCGCCAGGTCGTCATCACCGGGATCGGGGTCGTCAGCCCGATTGGCATCGGTAAAGACGACTTCTGGAACAGTTTACGGACAGGGACAAGCGGCATCCGTCCCACCCAGTTTCTCTACGGATCACCATCCAGTTCGCGGATCGCCGCCGAAGTCCGCGACTTCAATCCCTCCACCTTCACCAAGACCCGCGAGCAGAAGAAGGCCATCCGGGTCATGTGCCGCGAAATCCAGCTTGGGTTCGCCGCCGCCTCGCTGGCTCTGGACGACGCGGGGATCAAGGAAGGGGAGATCAACCCGGACCGGCTGGGGGTCGAATTCGGGGCGAATCTGATGCTCAGCCCCCCGGAAGACCTGTGTGAGGCCATTTTCGCCTGCTGCGATCCGGTAACGCACGAGTTCGACTACGACCGGTGGGGAGACGTGGGCCTGGGGACGATGTTTCCCCTGTGGCTGCTGAAGTTTCTTCCGAACATGCCCGCCTGTCACATTGGAATCGCCGCTGACGCCCGGGGACCGAACAACTCGGTGACGCTCGATGAAGCCTCGTCGAACCTGGTGATTGGGGAAGCCTTGCGGGTGATCGCCCGCGGCCACGCCGACGTGATGATCACCGGCTCGACAGGGACCCGGGTCCATTCGGTCAAATCGATCCATGCCGTGCTGTGGGACAGGTTGGCAATGTCCGAAGAGGGGCCGGAAACCGCCTGCCGCCCGTTCGACCGCAGCCGCACCGGCCAGGTCATTGGCGAGGGATCCGCCGTGATGATTCTGGAAGAGGCTGTTCACGCCAGGAACCGGGGCGCCAGGATCTATGGCCGAATTCTGGGAGCGGGGTCGTCCTGCGTAAGTTCGGATTTCGAGCGCGGCGATACGCGACGGTCGCTGGCGCTGGCCATGAATGCTGCGCTGAAGGACGCCGGTTTGCGGCCCCAGGACATCGGCCACATCAACGCCCACGGGCTGGCAACGCCCGAATCCGACGCGCAGGAGGCCCGGGCGATTCACGATGTCTTTGGTGAGTACGCGTCGAAAGTCCCCGTAACGGCCCTGAAGAGCTTTCTGGGGAATTCGGCCGCGGGTTGCGGTTCTCTCGAACTGGCCGGGTCGTTGCTGGCCGTGACGCAGGGGATGATCCCCCACACGCTGAATTATCGGACCCCCGATCCGGAGTGCGGGTTGAACGTCGTTGCCGGCGCACCGCTCCCGACTGAAAACCGGACCTTCCTGAAGATCAACGTCACCCGCATCGGCCAGGCCAGTGCGGTGGTCGTCGCCGGAGCGTAACGGCCCGTCTGCAGCCGTTTTGATGTCGCTGCCGAAGCCCGCCGCTGGAAGGGCTTCCAGCCCCGTCAATGCCGGAATAATGCGATGAGAATCTCGGTCAGGATCAGGATCACGACGATGACCTCCAGGGCCTCGGTCCGATACGTGGCGGCCTGGTCCGAGACCACCTGGTAGATCCCCTCGAGGACCGCGATCTCGCGGCGGATAATCTGCCCCCAGCCGTCGAGATGAAAGCGGATCGAAAGCTGCTGGTAGAGCCGGGCCACGTAGGGATCTCCCACAAGCATCAGCGCGCTGCTGGCCCGCTCGAACATTTCGTTGACGTCGACTTTCAGGGTCCCCAGCTCGCGAATGGGACGGGCATGGCGGCGAAAAATCGGCAATCGCGTGCGCTCCAGTTGATGGATCAGCCCGTAGGCGGTTTTCAGGCGGGCGTCGAGGCGGTTATCGATGTGCCGGAATTCCAGCAATTGCAGATTGGCAAACGCCATCGTTTCGAGAATTTCACTGCAGTCGCGATCGACGACGACGGCCGCCGCCCAGTCGGTGATGATCAGGTCGTCGGGGGAATAGCTGAGCCGCAGGCGCAGCGCCTCGGCGATCTCGCTTTCGCTCAAGGGGCCCGCCTCGAGCCGCACGAGCCCCGCGAGCCACCCGGGATACTGCGCCAGGAGCTGAGCCGGAGCGGGAGCCGCCGGTTCGGGGACGAGCTGCAGGACGAAATACTCTTCGCCGAGATCGCTCCAGAGAGCGTTTTCGATGGCCGGCGTCAGCTTGCAGTACATCGGTTCGAGCGCCCTCCTTGCGGCCTGCACGAGGGCCGTGGGATCGGCCAGCGCGCCGGCCAACTCCGTCAGCTCGAGGGCTCGCAGGCGAAACGGAATCTGCACGGCAAGGCTGGCGGACCCGAAATCGAACAGCATCAGGTCGGCGGGCGCCTGCACAGGTCCCAGGACGGGCAGGGTGAGCGCCAGGGGAGGCAGGTCGAAGCGCAGCGGCGGCGACTGGTAGGCAATGGACGGCGGCGTTCGCGATTTGCGGGGAAGAGCATGCACCTCCGCCGGCACGAGCTGCCGGGCTTTCTCCAGGCTCACCTCTTCCCCCCAGTCGAAGGCCACGAAGACGTGCAGGATGCCCGAGTACAGCCCGGTCGTTTTCGAATCTTGGGCGGTTGACACGCTGCAGTTCCCATCAGACGAAAGGCCGCGATGCGAGAAACGCCGACACGGAAACTGTAACCGGAAACGGTCGACAATGGCAGCACGGGCGCGCTGTCCGGTTGATCGCCCGTTCGATATCGCAGCGGCAGGGACGGCCCTTTGTCTAAGGACGCAACGGCGCGTGCCGCGGCACGTACCAGACGCACACCGTCACATGGTGTCCCGCTCCGGCCCGTTCGCTTTCGGATTGCGTGATTTCCAGAATCTCGCCCTCCACGCTGGCCAGCCATTCATTCAGATGATCTTCCAGCGACGATTCAATCACGGTCGATCCGGTTCCGGAAATATAGGTGAAGATCTTGACGCGCTCGCGCATGGGAGGGCCTCCAGAGAAGTCGGTGCAAACCTTGCAATTTCAATACCGGAAACGTCGAACATCGAACGTTCGGCGTCGAACATCGAATGCGCTCCCGTTTCAACATTGGAAGTTCGACGTTTTGTGTTCATGTTGATTCATCCTTCCTGCGACCCGCTGCGTCCGGGAAGGGGAGGGCGGGGGTCGGCCGGAACGGGAGGCGGCCGGTCGAGAGCCAACAGACCCCGCTCCGTGGGAACAGCCTGCTGCTTTTTCAAGGCGGCGCTCATCTGTTCCAGGCGGCGGGCGACCTGAAAGTGCAGCGTTCCCTCACGCCGCGTGTCGCCAGCGTCAATCCCCGTCAGCAGGGCCAGGCCCTCGTCGACATGGCGGATCGGCCAGATATGAAACTGCCCGGCACGCACCGCCTCCACCACGTCGTGCCGCAGGATGAGATTTTTTTTGTTCGCCGCGGGGAAACAAACTCCCTGCCGGCCGGTCAGCCCCTGCTGGCGGCAGACGTCGAAGAAGCCCTCAATCTTCTCGTTCGCCCCGCCAATCGCCTGAACCTGCCCCCATTGATTGACCGAACCGGTCACGGCGATATCCTGCCTCAGCGGGGCGCCGGAAATGACGCTCAAGAGACAGATCAGCTCCGCCGCCGACGCGCTGTCGCCGTCGACGCCGCCGTAGCTCTGTTCCATCGCCAGACTGGCCGAGAGGGCCAGCGGGTGCTCGCGGGCGTATTGATTGCGCAGGTATCCCTCCAGAATCAGCATCCCCTTGTCGAAGGTCCGCCCGCTCAGCCGGCTCTCGCGTTCGATATTGATAATCCCCGTCGCCCCCACCCCGGCGCTCGCCGTCAACCGCACCGGCCAGCCGAACGCGTAATCGCCCAGGTCGGCGATGGTCAGGGCGTTGACGCGCCCGACTTCCGGATCCCCCAGGCCGATCAGCAGGGTGCCGTCGGCGACCAGCTCGCGGATCCGTTCGGCCACCAGGTCGGCGCGGTAGACCTGCTCTTGAAGCGCCTGGCGGACATGCGCGCCCGCGACGACGGTCGCGTTTTCGCGACGGGCCCAGTATGCCGACTCGCGGATCAGATCGACCAGCCGGCGAAACTCGGCCGTCAGCTTGCCCCGGTCGGCGGCCATGCGGGCGCCGGCCCGGAGGAGTTCGCCGACGGCAGAGGCGGCAAACGGCGGGACGCGTTCCGTGTCGCGGAGCTTGCGTACAAGTTGCCCGTAGATGCGCGCCGCCGTCGTACCGAGGCGGATCTCGGTGTCGAAATCCGCCTTGACCTTGAACATCTCGCGGAAATCGTCGTCGTACAGGTAGAGCAGGTGGTACAGGAGGGGGTGCCCGAGGACGACGAGCTTCACGTCGAGCGGGATCGGCTCGGGTTTGAGCGACGAGACCGTGAACAGGGCAAAGGGATCGAACACTTCGATCTGGGCCGCGCCGCTGCGCAGACTGCGCTTCAGCTCCTTCCACACGAACGGCTCGGTCAGGGCGTCCTCCAGGTCGATCACAAGGTAACCGCCATTGGCCCGCAGCAGGCTCCCCGCCTTGATCCGAGTGAAGTTCGTGACGACCCGCCCGAAGCGGTCGACGACCCGATCGACCGTGCCGAACAGGTTGCGATAATTCGGGGCCGATTCGACCACCACCGGCGCCTGCTTCAGCTCGCTGTTGTCGACGAGCAGGTTGACCTGGTATTCGAAGAACCGCTCCTGGATGTCGGCCAGAAAAGGCTCGCCGAAGATCGGCTCGAGCTGCTGCAGGCGGTCGGCCCGACGGCGGAAGCGGTCGAGGTTCTTGATGAAATGCGCCTTCAGCCGCTCGAGCCAGCGCTGCACGTTGGGGTTCGCGTAACGGGCAGAGATTTCCGCGAGAAGAGGCTCAATGACGCGGGCGGCGAACGTCCGTTCCACGTTGCGAACGTCGGTGTTCAATTGCCTCTCGACTTCCTGCTGACGCAGGGCGATCGACTCGGTCGCCTCAAGCAGCTCCTGTTGCCGCCGTTCGATCTGTTCCAGTTCTTCGCGGGGGAGTTTCTGAGCCTCCTCGGGAGAGATCGGCTTGCCCTCGTGGAGCGGCAGAAAGATGATCTCGCCGGTGGGGAGCTGCTGGACGACGACATTGCGCTCTTTGGCCATGCGCGCCAGCTCATCGAAAATGGCATCCCCCTGCTGCTTGTATTGCCGGCGCAACCGGTCTTTCTCACGGCTGAAATCCTCGCGCTGAAAGGCCTTGGGGAGCTCCTCGAGGAGGCGGGTGACGAGTCCCGCCATGTCGCGCTTGAGCTGCGCTCCCTCGCCGGCGGGCAGCGAGATGGCGATCGGCAGTTCCGGTTCGTCGAAGTTGTTGACGTACACCCAGTCCGGAGGAGGCGATTCCTGGCGGGCGCGGGCCGCCAGCGTCCGCCGCGCCATGTCCATTTTCCCCGTACCGCTGAGCCCCGCCAGGAAGATGTGGTAGCCCGGTTGCCGCACCCCCATCCCCAGGTCCATGGCGCGCGCCGCCCGCGGCTGGCCGACGATTTCGTCCAGGGGCGGAAGCTCGTCGGTCGTCTGGAAGCCAAAGCCGGCCGGGTCAAAGATCGGTCCGGTTTCGTCGGCAGTCAGTTCACGCACGGGACCTGCAGTCTGCATCGGAGTTCCAAATCTAGTGCTTTGTCAAACCTTGATTTTCGGGTAGCCACG
>JBLMWR010000116.1:0-6406 GCA_050257335.1 Deltaproteobacteria bacterium
TTCGACGCACACCACCAGCAGGTCCAGGGCGTCGGGAAGCGACAGAAAGATCTTTTCCTGGCGGCCTTTTCTGAGGAAGAAGAGGACGATTTCAGGCAGATAGAAACCCAATCCTCCGCCCACGACCACCGCGAAGATTCCGTTGCGGGTCATTCCCCATTGCGCCAGTCCGACGCCGGCTCCCAGAACCAGCCCGCCGATCAGCGAGGCGAACTTGATCGCCAGGTACCATTCGGGGGCGTAGGGGGAATTGAAACCGGCGTTGGCCAGCGAGACCTTGAGCTTGCTCTGCTCGAGCTCGCTTTTGGGCTGCAGCGCCTTGGAGAGGGTGGGCGCCGCCCTTTCCATCATCGTCCCCACGCCCGACTGGGCCCGCGGGTCGTCGGTTTTGTCTTTCTCTTTGTCTTTTGCGCGCAGCAGCGGATTGCGGAGCGCCTCGAGCCGCTCGTCGGCCCGCGAATTCTTGTTTGCCAGAAAGTTGATGAGGGCCCAGGCGCCGCAGGCAAAGGCGGCGAACACGGCCCAGGGAAGAAGGCTGACTAAGTCCATGGCACTGGTCTCGTGAAACGGTGAGGACCCGCAGGGGATTCTGGATTTCGGATTTTGAATTCAGGATTTCGGATTTGAAAACCTTTGATTCGGATGTCCGCCCGCCTGGGGTGAAGAGGAGCTTCCTGCGATCCCTCTCCACGCCAATTCCGACATCCGGAGTCCCAGATCCGAAATTGAGCCGCTTCCGGCGCTCCCCGCCGGAAGCCCGTTGCATTACACCTTGATGTTGACGATTTTCTTGATGCACACCGCCCCCATGACCTGCAGGACGGCGGCGACGGCGATCATCTTTCGCCCCAGCGGATCGGTGAACAGCAGCATCACGTATTCGGGGTTCAGGTGGTAGACGACGAAGAACAGAACGATCGGCAGGGCCATCAGCACCACGCCGCTGATCCGGCCTTCGCCGGTGAGGGCCTGGACCTGCCCGAGAATCTTGAAGCGCTCGCGGATGATGTGGCTGATCTTGTCGAGGATTTCGGCCAGGTCGCCCCCCGTCTGCCTCTGGATCACCACCGCCGTGACGAAAAACTTCAGGTCGAGGTTCGGCATCCGCTTGAGCATGTCCTTCATGGCCTGGTCGATCGGAATTCCGAGGTTCTGCGACTCATAAACGTTGGCGAACTCGACGGCGATGGGCGAGGGCATCTCCTGGACGACCACGTGCATTCCCGAGGCCAGGGAGTGCCCCGATCGCAGGGCCCGACCGACCAGCTCCAGCGCGTCGGGAAGCTGCTTTCCGAATTTTTTGAATCGCGACCGGCGACGCAGAAGGAGCCACATCAGCGGGAACGTCCCGAACAGCAGGGCCACGGCCGGATACAGCGGGACCGGAGAGCGGGCGATCATGGCGCCCACCACCCCCAGAAGGGCGCAGCCGGCCGAAATGCCCAGAAAGGTGTTGACGGTAATCGGCGAATCGGCCTGGATGAACAGGTTCCGCACGTTCCCCATGCGGGAGGCGATGCGGTTCACCGTCCCCGACAGCCCCTGCAGACCCTCCTTGATGGCCTCCTCCTTGAGCAGGCCCCGGGCTTCGAGCTCGGGGGTCTTCAGCCCCGCCAGCGCGTCGAGCCGGTTTTCGGCCTTCGAGTTGCCGAAGTCCCGGAAGGCGAAGATCGCGGCCCCGGCCATCGCTGTAACGGCGAGGAAAATCACGATGGACAAAAGCATCGGGCTCATGACGATTTATCTCCCCAGAGTTCGGGCGGCGAAGAGGTTCGCCGGCAGGCGGACCCCTCCCTGTTCCAGCCGCTGCATGAATGACGGTCTGACGCCGGTCGCTTCGAAATGCCCGTGGGCGCGGCCGTTCTCGTCGATCCCGTCCTGCACGAAAAGAAATATGTCCTGCATGATCACGGTCTCCTGTTCCATGTTCAGGACTTCCGTGATGTGCGTGATTTTACGCGGCCCCCCCTGCAGGCGGTTTGCCTGAATGATGAGGTGCACCGCGGCGGCGAATTGCTGCCGGAGGGCCTTGATCGGCAATTCGATCCCCCCCATCATGATCATCGTTTCAAGACGGGCCACGGCGTCGCGCGGCGAGTTGGCGTGAATCGTCGTCAGCGAGCCTTCGTGGCCGGTGTTCATGGCCTGCAGCATGTCGAGCGTTTCGGGACCGCGGCATTCGCCGATGATGATCCGGTCGGGACGCATGCGGAGGGCGTTCTTGACCAGGTCCGTGGCGGTCACCTGCCCCTTGCCTTCGATGTTGGCCGGCCGCGTTTCGAGCCGCAGCACGTGCTCCTGCTGGAGCTGAAGTTCGGCCGCGTCTTCGATGGTAATGACGCGCTGGTCGTGCGGAATGAAGCTCGACAGCGTGTTGAGCAGCGTCGTTTTACCGGAACCGGTGCCCCCCGAGACGATGATGTTCAGCCGCGCCTTGATCGCCCCTTCCAGCAGCATCACCATTTCCGGGGTGAAGGCCCCGAACTTCAAAAGATCTTCCAGCGACAGCGGGTTGGCGCCGAAACGGCGAATCGAGAGCGACGGGCCGTCGATCGCCAGCGGGGGAATGACCGCGTTCAGACGCGAGCCGTCGGGGAGCCGGGCGTCGACCATCGGCGACGTTTCATCGATGCGCCGTCCGACTTTCGAAACGATCCGGTCAATGATCTGCAACAGGTGCGCGTTGTCGCGGAAGACGACTTCCGAACGGACGATCCGCCCCCGCTTTTCCACGAATACCTTCTTGGGACCGTTGATCATGATATCGCTGACCGTCGGGTCCTTGAGCAGGATCTCGAGCGGGCCGAACCCGAACGTCTCATCCAGCACCTCTTCGATCAGCCGTTCGCGCTCGCTGCGGTTCAGCAGCGGGTTTTCGGTGTCGCACAGGTGCTCGACGACGAGGCGGATTTCACGGCGGAGGGTGTCTCCTTCCAGGTCCCCCAGCCGCGACAGGTCGAGCTTGTCCACCAGCTTCCCGTGGATCAGCGTCTTCAGGTCTTCGAAGCTCGTGTTCTGAGAGGTGGGAGAATCGGCGGGGCGCCCCGCGCGGGGCGCGGCATAGGCAGGACTGGCCATGGACGGTCAACTCCTTGACGGAAAAACCACGAATTTGATGCACTGTCGGGCCCGCGGTTCCCCGGAATCGGTAGACCGGAGCTACCAGAACTGTAGCTCACATTCGCGCGCGCAGTGGCCCCGACGTGTTTGAAAAACGCAACATCCGCGCGCCTCTGACGCGTTTGCCGACAATGACGATGATGCTCAAGTCCAACCACACGCATCGGGCCGGTCCCGCCCCGTTCCAGCGGCCGGAAGTGCGCATTCCGCCGATCCTTGCGGCTTGCGGGACAGAGCAGAGATGCGGACGGCCGTGCCACGACCGGAACGTTCGGCGCAAGCCGTTTCTCCGGCGAAACCGGCCACTCTCTCCGGCACGGGCTGCGAAGCCCAGGCTGCGTTCAGCGTCCCGCCGCGGCTCTCACGCCATCTCGCGCCTGGCCGCCTGGTCGAGCCCCAGCTCCGCGATCATCGCTTCGCGGATCTTGAATTTCTGGATCTTCCCCGTCACGGTCTGCGGAAACTCGCTCACGAAGCGGATGTACTTCGGAACCTTATAATGCGCCAGGTTCGCCTGGCAGAACGCGCGGATCTCGGCTTCACTCGCCGTCTGCCCAGGCTTCAGCCGGATCCACGCAGCCAGCTCTTCGATATATTTCGGATCGGGGACCCCTACCACCGACACGTCCTGCACGGCCGGGTGCGTATACAGGAATTCCTCGATCTCCCGCGGATAAATGTTTTCCCCGCCGCGGATCACCATGTCCTTGATGCGGCCCGTGATCCGGTAATAGCCGTTGGGCATCCGCGAGGCCAGATCTCCCGAATGGAGCCACCCCTCGGCGTCGATGGTCCGCGCCGTCTGTTCGGGCATATTGTAATAGCCGAGCATCACGCCGTGCCCGCGCGCGCAAAGTTCCCCCTGCTCGTCATCTCCGAGGATGCGCCCCGTGGCAGGATCGACGACGCGCACCTCGAAGCCCGGCAAAGGCCGCCCGACGGTTTTGACCCGAAGCTCGATCGGATCGTCGCACCGCGTCTGAGTGATGACCGGCGAAGCCTCGGTGAGACCGTACGCGATCGTGATCTCGCGAATTCCCATTTCCCCGACCACGCGCTGCATCAATTCCAGCGGGCACGGGCTTCCCGCCATGATCCCCGTGCGCAGCGAGCCGAAATTGCGGCGGGCGCGGGTGGGGTGGTCGAGCATGGCGATGAACATCGTCGGCACGCCGTACACTGCCGTGGCCCGCTCGGTTTCAATCGCCGCCAGGCTCTCCTCCGGCTTGAAATACTCGTGCGGGACGACCATCGCCGCGCCGTAAATCGCCGCGCACAACGTCCCCATAACGCAGCCGAAGCAATGATAGAACGGCACGTTGATGCAGATGCCGTCATTTTCCGTCAGCCTCTGGCAGTCGCCGACGTAATAGGCGTTGAGAAGGATGTTGTGATGGGTGAGCGTGGCTCCCTTGGGAAATCCGGTCGTGCCGGAGGTGTATTGGATGTTGATGGGGTCCCCCGGCGCCAGCTCGTTCTCGCGGGCCGCCAGTGCCGAATCGGAAATCGCCCGGCCGAGCGCGAGAAAGTCGTCCCAGCTTCTCATCCCGGCGGCGGGCCGGGTGGTGAGCGAGACGACCGCGCGCAGTCGCGGAAAGTTCCTCGAGGCCGGTATTCCCGGGGATGCCCCTGCCAGCTCCGGGATGGCCTCGTGCACCATGGCGAAATAATCGGAGGTGCGGAACTTGTCGATCAGGAACAGTGCCGTTGAGTCGGACTGCTTGAGGACGTACGACAGCTCGTGCGAACGATAGGCGGGATTGATGTTGACGAGCACCGCGCCGATCCGGGCCGCGGCGAACTGCAACAGCACCCATTGCGGCCAGTTCGTGGCCCACAGGGCGACGTGTTCCCCTTTTTGGATCCCCAGGCCCAGAAGCGCCCTGGCCGTCGCATCGACCTCGCGGTCGAACTCGGCATAGGTGCGGCGATAGTCGAACTGTGGGAAGACCAGGGCCGGCCGACCGGGATGCCGCCGCGCCGTCTCCCGCAGCATCCGTCCGATCGTGATGCCGTCCACCCAGGGAGAGACGTCCGCGTCTGACATCGGCTGGTCACCGGAGAGGAAAATGACGAATGTCGAAATCCGAATGATTAAAGAAATCCAGGATCCAATTGACGAAACGGCGTCTGGGCCTACACTACCAACCCGATTTGCGGTTTGCCACATTGTCGTCATCCCGGTCCTCGGAGATGGTCTGTGTGCATGGCTCGCGCACGTGCCGCAGGAACGACGGAAATCGCCGATTCGCTGGCACCCGTTCAGCGGAAAAGATAGCTTGGCTGCGGCGCGGCAAAACGATCTGTGGCTTGCAGGTCAAGCGGCAGGCGAATGCAAGTACCTCATCCCGGAGGACCGGGATAACGACAATACGGGAATCTCGAGAAAAAGGAGGACGGGCAGGGTTAGAAACCTGCCCCACGGGGGGGATGGCCCGATACTTCAAATTCAAGTCACCCGAAGAAGTCGTCGCCGAGGCGGAGGCGCTCGGCCACGAAGTCACGCTTTCGGCCGATCTGGCGCCCCTCTTCCGGCCGGTCGCGATCGGTCCGTTCACGGCCGGCAATCGCCTGCTCGTGCAGCCGATGGAAGGGTGCGACGGCACGCTCGACGGCCGCCCCGACGAGCTGACGTTTCGGCGCTACCGCCGGTTCGGGGCCGGCGGAGCCAAGGTCATCTGGGGAGAAGCGACCGCCGTCTGCGACGAGGGGCGGGCGAACCCCCGCCAGCTTCTGGCCGCCGACCATGCCGCTGCAGGACTCGAAAAGATGCTGCGCGAATGCCGGCAGGCGCACCGCGACGCGTGTGGCGGCGACGGCGACCTCGTCGTCGGTCTGCAACTGACGCATTCGGGACGCTACAGCCACAGAAAGCCCCTGCTGGCGACGCACGACGCAATCCTCGACCCCCTCACCCGCGACCGCAGCAGCGGCCGGTTCGTCGATGCCAGCTATCCACTGCTGACAGACGATGATCTGAAGCGGATCGAAGACCAGTTTGTCGCGGCGGCGAAACTGGCGGCGAAGATCGGCTATGATTTCGTCGATCTCAAACAGTGCCACCGCTATCTCCTCTCGGAGCTTCTGGCGGCGACGAACCGTCCCGGCGAATACGGCGGCAGCCTCGAGAACCGGACGCGCCTCGTCCGCAACGTCATCGGCCGCATTCGAAGCGAAATCCCCGGGCTGCTCGTCGCCACGCGCATGAACTGCTATGACGGCATCCCCTATCGCGGCGAGGGAGAAGGCGAGGACTTCATCGGCCAGCCCTGCCCGCATCAACTCC
>JBLMWR010000117.1:0-3435 GCA_050257335.1 Deltaproteobacteria bacterium
GGATCTCGAGCCCCAGCTCTTCCAGCGACATCAGCAGCGTGTCGAGCTTCTCAGGGTTGATCGCTTCGTCGGGCAGGTAGTCGTTCACCTGGGTGAAAGTCAGAAAGCCCTGTTCCTGGCCTTTGGCGACGAGTGCCTTGAGATGGTCGTCCAGTTGATGCACGAGCGGTTCCTCCCAGGGGGGTTACTTCAGGGTTGTTCTCGAAACACGTATCCGATGCAATTCCGTCGCCTGCCGCAATCGCTCCCTGGCCGACTGGTCGGGCGCGCCTGCTGATTCGGGGGCGTGCGGCCCGCCGAGCGCCGCCGCGGCCCGCTGGCGCATTTCCCGGCGTTTCCGGAAATAGCCCAGCGTGCGCTCGACCAGCTCCGGCGAAACTCCGCGCCGGCGGGCGTCGAGGTCGATGTCGGCGGCCAGATTCTTCAAACCGGCGTCCTCCAGCCGGGCGGTGACCCGGTCATAGGAAGGGAGAACTCCCTGATCCTGCATTTGAAAGCATAACCCCAGGAGCTCGCGGAGGTCGGCGTTCGTCAGGTCCGAAGGAGCGATTTCCTCCCGGATCCGTTCCGCCTTTTCAGGGATGGTGAAAATAATCTCCAGCAGCTCCCGCTCGGCGAGATCGTCGCGGGTGGGGTTTTGCGGGAATGAGCGGATGTTCGAGTGTTGAAAATCGGCATCATCGCCGGGCGATCGCGTGGCGGCCGATGTGCCGCTCCTCTGCTGGTCGGCCGTCCGCAGGTCGAGGAGCCGGTCGCGGATGACGGCTTCGCTGATCTTCAGGTCCTGAGCGAGCCGGCCCAGGATGACGTTCTCGCGCATTTGCCAGATACTGGCCGGTCCCGATCCGGGGGCGGCGGGAACCTGGCTGAGAATCTCGAGCATGTCGGTCAGGACGCGATGCCGGCCGTCGATGGAATCCTGCCCGTAGCGCTCTTTCGTCAACTGGAATTTGACGTCGAAGGCCTCGGGCGCGCTGTCGAGCAGCGCGATGAGGGGTTCGGGCCCGCGCTCGGTCAGAAAATCCGCCGGATCGAGATCGTCGGGGAGCGTGAGGATGCGGAGGTCGACTTCGTGCGCCAGGAACCTGGGGAGCGCCTTTTCGGCTGCCAGCTTCCCGGGTCCGTCGCCGTCGAACACGAGCACCACTCGCTGTGCCAGCCGCTTGATGTTCATAACGTGCGATTCGTTGAGGGCCGTCCCGAGCGTCGCCACGAAATTCGTCAGCCCATGCTGATGGGCCATGATGCAATCGGTATACCCTTCCACGACAACCGCCGTTTTCGACTTCGAAATCAGGTCGCGGGCATGGTCGAGAGCGTACAGAAGCCGGCTTTTATGGAACAGGACGGTATCGGGGCCGTTCCAGTACTTACCCATTCCGGTCTCTTTGCTGTCCGGCAGAACGCGTCCCCCAAACGCCACGGGACGCTTCTGCGCGTCGCGAATCGGAAACAGAACGCGATCGACGAAATTGTCGTAAAAACCGTTCTGCCCGGCACGTTCGCCGGCCAGGCCCACCTGCACCAGTTGCTCCGGCATATACCGCCCGCGGGCCCGCTCGATCAGCCACTGCCAGTTGTCAGGGTGATACCCCAGGCGGAACCTCGACATCGAGGCCCCCGAAATGCCGCGCTCCTGCAGGTACCGGCGGGCCCGCTCGGCGGCGGGAGCCTTCAACAGGAATTCATGGAATTCGTTCTCGGCCCAGGCGACGATTTCATACAGGAGGTTCTTGTTTTCACCCGATTGATCGGGGTTGGGGCGGTGCCGCCTGGGCATTTCCAGATGCGCCCGTCGAGCGAGCATTTCCAGCGCTTCGGGAAAACCGATTCGCTCGCGCTTCATCACGAACGAAAAGCAGTCGCCCCCCTCATTGCACGACCAGCACTTGAACGATTTGCGCTCGGGGTAGACCCGCATCGACGGATTGTGATCGTCGTGGAACGGGCACAGGCCGACGAATTCGCGCCCGCCGCGCTGGGGCGTCAGCGTCACACTTTCGGCGATCAGACTCACGATATCGGTCGCATCGCGCACCGACTCTTTGAAATGATCGTCGTCGAAATGAGGCACGCGCAGCGCTCCGCGAAGACTCGAAGAGAACGGAAAGGAGAGATTGGCAGTTTCTGACAGGATTTCCGGCCGTCGCGCCTGCACCGCAGATGCCGACGACCACAGCTCACATCCGTTTATATCAGACCGCAGCTTTCCGTGCCGGCGACTGCTTGATTCTACCTGACGAAATCGAGAGGTCAAGAAAACCCAGGGGAAAGTTGCGAAACTGCCCGCCGCCGTAAGTTTCGGCGGGAAAGCCGCTTGCAGACTCTTCGCAGTTCGCAACTATGCGCAATCCGCTACGCGTCCACCCTTGCAAATAGTTTCCCCAAACCCCGCTGCCGGGCGAGACAATGAGGATTCGATGAAATCCGCTGGACACCTGGGAAATATGAATGTTACACAAGTGTCCAAAAAGACGCAAAACAGAAACAATGTTCGGCGCCTGTTGCGTCGATCGATTTGCCGGAATCCGTCGCGATGGCAGCATCGCGCGCGGAAGTACCGAATACAAAGCGAGCCCGGCTGTCTGCCAGGCAGCCGGGCTCGTTCGATTCATCGGCAATCGTTGTGGAACGTTTACCTCAACCCCGCCAGTTCCTGCAGGACGTGCCAGTTTTCGAGCCGGTCCTGTTTGGCTTCCAGCAGAAGCGGCGAGGGATTGCCGTCCTTGTCGAAGTGCTTGGCGAAGCGGCCTTCGCTGCGGCAGAAGTCGATGAAGTCGACGACTTCTCCTGATTTGGGGTTGGTCCACCAGTCTTCTTTCATGGCCGGGTTCCCCTGCAGCGACAGCCGCTTCTTGATCGTGTCTCCCGCGCGGGGATCGTAGATCATCAGCGGAAACGCCCGGGTATCGACCGCCCGGCGCGCCTGGGCGGTCGCCCGGTTGTCGGCGACGCCGTGCTCGGGCTGGCAGGTGGTGTAGCAGGTGATGACGGCGGGGCCGTCGAACTCGAGCGCCCCCAGGACCGCCTTGTAGAAGTGATTGGTATGGGCGCAGGTCGTCTGCGCGACATAGGTCCGCGGGTGCATCATGGCGATCTGGGAGATTTCCTTGCGGCGTTCCTGCTTGCCGCCGTACGCCTTGCCGTGCACGCTCATCTTCGTGTTCTGCCCGGTGTACGTGCTGGTCGAGGCCTGACCGCCGGTGTTCGAGTACACCTGCGTGTCGAGGACGAAAACCTTGACGTTGGCGCCCGAAGCCAGCAAGCGCGAGAGCGACTGAAAGCCGATGTCGAACATGGCGCCGTCGCCCCCGATGCACCAGAGCGGCCGGTCCTGCCAGCCGAGTTGGTCCCAGCGCATCCGCACGCCGATCGCGTCGGCCGGCGCGTTCTCGAACAGCGAGTTCGTCCAGGGGACGAGATAGGGGTTGTACG
>JBLMWR010000118.1:0-4538 GCA_050257335.1 Deltaproteobacteria bacterium
AACCCGATCAGCGACATCTGGTCGCTGCGGGCCCTCGAGATCGTGAACGAATTCCTCCCCCGCGCCGTCGCCGACACGTCCGACGACGAAGCCCGCGGACAGATGTTGCTGGCCGCGGCAATGGCGGGGATCGGCTTCGGTAACGCCGGCGTCCATCTGCCGCACGGCATGTCGTATCCCGTCGCGGGACTGGTTCGCGATTTTCAGCCGGCGGGCTATCGGGTCGATCACCCGATGGTCCCGCACGGCATCTCGGTGATCCTGAACACCCCGGCCGTCGTTCGCTATACGGCCCCCGCCTGCCCCGATCGGCACCTGCATGCAGCCCGCGCCCTCGGGGCCGATGTCTCGCACGCCGCCCACGCCGACGCGGGCAAAGTCCTTGCCGAACGGGTGATCGGCTTCATGAAGCGCCTGAAAACGCCCAATGGCCTGGCGGCGGTCGGCTACACGTCCGCCGACATTCCGGCACTCGTGCAGGGGACTCTGCCGCAGCACCGGGTCACGAAACTCTCCCCGCGTCCCGCCGGCGAAGCCGACTTGGCCGAACTGTTTCGCGAGTCGCTGACGATCTGGCAGGAGCGGGCTTGAGTTGAGTGAAGGCTCGGCTATTATGGGGACTGACCCTGGTTCCCGCCCCCTCCCCCGCTCTACGCCGCCTTCATGTCCGATCCTGCCGCACAGTCTTCCAGCGACAATGGTCCGCGGCTCATGCATTTTCAGCCACCGCAGGGGGATCTGGCGATCCTGGCGGGTTCAGCCAATCCGAAACTGGCGCGGGACATCGCCAGTCAACTGGGGGTTTCCGTCGTCCCCAGCCAGGCGCAGTATTTCAGCGAAGGGAACGTCTTCGTCCGCGTGCTCGAGAACGTCCGCGGGCGGGACGTGTTCGTCGTCCAGGGAGTTCATCACCCCGTCAACGACAACTTCGTGGAACTGCTGTTCTGGATCGACGCGCTCAAGCGCGCCAGCGCCCAGCAGGTGACGGCGGTCATTCCCTTTTTCAGCTACGCCAAGGGAGACAAGAAAGACGAACCCCGCGTGTCGATCCGGGCCCGGGTCTGCGCCGACGCCATCGAGGCGGCCGGCTGCGACCGCGTGCTGACAATGGACCTGCACAGCCCGCAGATTCAGGGGTTCTTTCACATTCCGGTCGATCACTTGTACGGCCGGCACGTGATCTGCGACCACATCCGGCGGATGAACATCCCCGATCTGGTGGTGTGCAGCCCCGATATCGGGTTCGCTAAGGACGCCGCGTCGTACGCGCAGCTTTTGGGGACTCCCGTCGCCATCGGCAACAAAACCCGCCCGGCCCACGACGAAAAGGCGGTCGTGCTGGAAGTGATCGGCGACGTGCGCGACAAGAACGTTCTGCTGGTCGACGACTTCACGATCACCGGCGGGACGCTGATTGCCATGGCAGAAACGCTCAAGAAGCGCGGGGCCCGCGACATCTACGCCGCCGTCACGCACGGCGTGCTGTCGAAAGGAGCCGCCGGGCGGATCGGGGCGAGCGTCATCAAGCGGCTGTTCGTGACCGACACGATCGAAGTCCGGATCGATCCGTACGCGGAGAACATTTCGGTCGTTACCGTCGCCCCCCTCTTCGCGCAGGCGATCCGCTCGGTGCACGACCGCACCAGCGTGAGCAACCTGTTCCCCGAAAAGCCGATCGCGAAGAAGTAGCGGCGCTCGCAGTAACGCCGTCAGGCCGTTTTCCGTCGGAACGCCATAAGGCGGGACTGCGAAAGGTTGCATTTGCACGCGGCCTGCGTAAGCTGTCATGATCGACATTTGTGCATCACACGCAAATCGCTGTCCGACATCATGGCCGAGACTGACTCCAAACCCACTCCGGCGATGCAGCGCTATCTCGAAGTCAAGGCGCAGAATCCGGGGACAATCCTGCTCTTTCGCATCGGCGACTTCTACGAGCTGTTCTACGAAGACGCGCAGACGGCGGCCCGCGTCCTGGGGCTGACCCTCACCAGCCGCGACAAGGGATCGACCAATCCCATCCCCATGGCGGGATTTCCGTACCACCAGCTCGACAACTACCTGCGGCGGCTGATTCAGGCGGGGTTTCGGGCAGCGGTCTGCGAACAGGTCGAAGACCCGGCGCTGGCCAGGGGGCTCGTGAAACGCGAAGTCACGCGGGTCGTCACCCCCGGGACGCTCACCGAAGACGCCCTGCTCGATCCCCGCGAGAGCAACTTTCTGGCCGCTGTGTGCGCCGACAAAGACAACTGCGGCCTCGCCTGGCTGGAACTTTCCACCGGACGGTTTGTGGCGACCGAGGTGGAATCGCATTTTCTGGCGGACGAGCTGGCGCGGCTCTCTCCGGCCGAATGCCTCGTCCCCGAAGGAAATTCGATGCTCGGGGTCGCCGCCGGGACCCATGCACTTGTGACCGAAAGGGCGCCCTGGTCGTTTTCTGCCACGCATTGCCGGCGGATCCTGCTCGATCACTTCGGGACGAAGACGCTCGAAGGCTTCGGGTGGACTGACGATTCATCGCCGGGGATCACCGCCGCGGGCGCGCTGCTGGAATACGTGCAGGAGACGCAAAAAAGCACGCTGCACCACATCGCGCGTCTGGAACCGTTCGTGCGGGGCTCGAACCTGCTCATTGACGAAGCCACCCGCCGCAGCCTCGAGCTGACGCGCACCCTGCGCGACGACAAACGCGAGGGGAGCCTCTTGGCGGTGATTGATGAGACGGTCACGCCGATGGGCGCCCGGCTGCTGGCCGAGTGGCTGTCGAACCCGCTCACGAATCTCAAGGCGATCAACCAGCGGCTCGACGCCGTCGAGGAACTCGCGGAAAGCCACCTGCCCTGTCAGGAGCTGCGCGAGTCGCTCAAGAGCGCTTACGACCTGCAGCGGCTCACGGCGCGCGTTGCGACCGGCCGGGCGTCTCCCCGCGACCTGCGGTTTCTCACGAACACGCTCGAACTGCTTCCGAAGATCAAGGCGAAACTGTGCGGCCGGCGGGCGTCGCTGCTCGTCCAGCTCGAGTCGCTGCTCGAACTGTGCGCCGACGTGCGAAGTGCGATCGAGGGAGCGCTGGTCGATGATCCACCCCTCTCGATCCTGGAAGGGGGATTGATCCGCCACGGGTACAACGCCGCGCTCGATGAATTGCGCGACCTGGCCCGCGGCGGCAAGGAATGGATCGCCCGCTACCAGGCGCAGGAGATCGAACGGACAGGAATTCCCAGCCTCAAAGTCGGATTCAACAAGGTCTTCGGCTATTACCTGGAAATCACCGCGGCGCAGGCGGCGAAGACGCCGATTCCGGCCGATTACATTCGCAAGCAGACCCTCAAAAACCAGGAACGGTTCATCACACCCGAACTCAAGGAGCACGAGGAGAAGGTCCTGCGGGCCGAGCAGCAGGCACAGAGCCTCGAACAGGAACTGTTCCACGCGCTGCGGACGCTGGTCGCGGGGCAGGGGGGGCGGCTGCGGCAGACGGCAGAGGTCCTGGCGCAGGTCGACGTGCTGGCGGCGCTGGCGGTGCTGGCCGTGAAAGGGAGCTATTGCCGGCCGGAACTCGCCGAAGAGCCGATTCTGGAGATCCGCGAGGGGCGGCATCCGGTGCTCGACCGCCTGCAGCCGACCGGGCAGTTCGTGCCCAATGACGTGCTGCTGGGAGAAGAGACAGGGCGCGTGCAGATCATCACCGGCCCCAACATGGCGGGGAAAAGCACTTACATCCGCCAAGCCGCGCTCCTCACGATTCTGACGCAGATCGGGTCGTTCGTCCCCGCGAAATCAGCCCGCGTAGGCCTAGCCGACCGCATTTTCGCCCGCGTGGGGGCCAGCGATGAATTGGGGCGCGGGCAGAGCACGTTCATGGTCGAGATGACCGAAACGGCCCGCATCCTGCACGCCGCGACCGAAAAGAGCGTGGTCATCCTCGACGAGATCGGCCGCGGGACGAGCACCTACGACGGAATCTCGCTGGCCTGGGCCGTCACCGAGTTTCTGCACGACGCCATCGGTTGCCGGACGCTGTTTGCGACGCACTACCACGAGTTGACCGAGCTGACGGTGACGCTCGGTCAGGCCCGCAACTGGAACGTGGCGGTCCGCGAAGACGAGGACGGCATCGTCTTTCTGCACAAGATCGTCGAAGGAGCCGCCGACAAGAGCTACGGCATTCACGTCGCACGGCTGGCCGGGATTCCCATTCAGGTCGTCGAACGGGCCCGCGTGATACTGGAGACGCTCGAGAACGACCACATCGACAAGGATGGTTTGCCGAAAGTCCCCCCGCGGCGGAGCGCCGGCCCGTCCGCGCGGCAGCTCGAACTGTTCCACGTCGTCGAACACCCCGTGATCGACAAGCTGCGCGAGATCAACCCCGAACGCATGACGCCATTGGAAGCCCTGGAGACTCTGCATCGCATGCGCGAGGAGCTGAAGACGTAGGTGAGTTCTGTCGCTCGCGCCGATTGGAGAGTGGGGGAGAAAGGGAGTCGGGGAGCGGAGGAGTGACGGAGTGGGAAGTGGGGGAGACATGAGCCGGG
>JBLMWR010000119.1:0-4518 GCA_050257335.1 Deltaproteobacteria bacterium
GGAAATCGTGCAGCCCTTCGCGAATCCCCAGGTGGGGATGGTGGCGGCGACGATTCTGGCCCGGAACCGGACCGCCTGTCTCGTCGCCCGCCTGCAGTCTTACGAATACCTGCAGAGCATCTTTCTGGGCCGGATGGTGTCGGAGAGGCTGAAGATTCTGGGAATCGCCTCGGGCGCGTTTGCCGCCATCCGTCGAGCGGCGCTGCAGCAGGTGGGGGGCTGGGACGTCGGCCCGCCGGAAGATATGGACCTGACGATCCGCGTGCGAAAAGCCGGATACGACGTGGCCCTGGCGCCCTTTGCCGTCTGCTACACGGACGTACCCACGACGTGGAAAGGACTCATCCGCCAGCGACTGCGATGGGACCAGGGGGCCGTCGTCCGCCATTTCCTGCGGAAGCACTCCGACCTGCTCAATCCTCTATGCCGCAACTTCCGGTTGAGCAACCTGCTGATGGCGATTGATCAGTTGCTCTTCGAGTTTCTCTGTCCGTATTTCTTTTTCGTATACGTGGTCTGGATGTGCCTGGATCCGGTCGAGAACCTGAGCTTTGTGGCGCTCGCGTTGTATCTGCTGTCGCTGAAATTCGAGCTCGTGCAGATCGTCACGCTGCCGTTTTATTCGATGGACCCGCGTCGCGATCTGGCGGCCTGTGCGGTCTTCCCGCTCATGCCGTTGTACCGGCTGATGCTGATGGTCGTCCGCGTCGTCGCCAATTCGCAGGAATTGCTGTGGCGCCGGTCGTTCGAGGACAACTTCGTTCCCCGCCACGTACGCGAGGCGACCTGGCACTGGTAACGGCGGCGAAGACGGCGGCGAGGACGGGCCCTGCACCGAGCGGGACCGCGCCTCGCGGACGGACGGGCAGGCGAGGCAACCGGTGATGGCGAACATGGGGCAGTCTCGCAGTATATGCCGCGCCCCGTGTCTCGGTGCAAAATGATTTGACGGGAATTGTGTCCGTGGTGGTCATCGGTGTATCTTATTCTTCGACGTTGTTTCCGAAGGTGGCGCGCGGCCAATTCTGATGCGGACAGCCCCTCCAGGGGGCATTTTCCAGGGCCGAGCGTTCGATTTTCCGCATGGAATGTTCCCATCGAGGGAGCAATGAGTTCTTCAGACCCACTGGCTGCGACGCAGCTTCAACCGAACGAAGTCTTTCCGCCTGCGGAGGGAAACGTAGAAGCACCTCGCGCCATCGGTCGCTACCGAGTGGAAAAACTGCTGGGGGTGGGTGGGTTTGGGCGGGTCTACCTGGCACGGGACGAGCAATTGGAACGCGCGGTGGCCGTGAAAGTGCCCGCCCCGCAGTTGATCGGTGGAGCGGAGGACGCCCAGGCGTATCTTGCTGAGGCCCGGATTGTCGCCAGTCTCGATCATCCAAGCATCGTCCCGGTGTACGACGTCGGAAGTTCTCCCGAGGTTCCCTGCTATCTCGTGACGCGGTTGATGGACGGGGGCGACTTGGGGACGGCGCTGCAGAAGTCGCGTCCGATCCATCAGGAAGCCGCCGAACTGACGGCGACGATCGCCGAAGCCCTGCACTTTGCGCACACGAGTGGAATTGTTCACCGGGATGTAAAGCCGCGAAATATTCTTCTGGATGCGCGCGGCAAGCCCTATCTGGCGGACTTCGGGCTGGCCCTCCGGGAAACCGACCTGGGAGGGGGGCCGAACGCGGCGGGCACGCCGGCGTACATGAGTCCCGAACAGGCGCGCGGCGAGTCGCACCGGGTCGATGGCCGATCCGACGTATTCAGTCTGGGAGTCGTCTTCTACGAACTGCTGACCGGGCGGCGCCCGTTTCGTGGCGAGTCGCCGGCCGAACTGCTCGAGCAGATCATCAACTACGAACCGCGTCCGCCGCGACAGTTGGACGATGCGATTCCCCGAGAACTGGAGCGGATTTGCCTGAAAGCGCTGGCCAAGCGGACGAGCGAGCGGTATACGACGGCCAAAGACATGGCCGATGATCTGCGGGCCGCGATACTGCAAACGTCGTCGCCCGCCTCCGTCGCTGCCTCGGGCACGGCGCGGCACACGCAGACGGACGTCGAATCACGTTCGCAGGCCCCGGCGCCGGCGCATTCCGTCGGGATCAACCTGACGGCCGGACAGTCGCAAAGCCGGACGGCGGTGGAGTCATCGAGCGACCTTGGCGTGCGCGTGATTCCCAAGGGGCTGCGGTCGTTCGACGCGCAGGATGCGGAATTCTTCCTGGAGCTGCTCCCCGGCGCACGCGATCGGACCGGAGTTCCCGATTCGATTCGATTCTGGAAAGCACGGATCGAGGAAACGGACGCGGACCGGACATTCTCCATCGGGCTGCTGTACGGCCCTTCGGGGTGCGGGAAGTCGTCGCTGGTGAAGGCGGGGTTGCTGCCGCGCCTGGCCGAGCACGTGACGGCCGTGTATGTCGAGGCGACTCCCGAAGCGAGCGAGGCCCGCATCCTCGCCGGGTTGCGGCGGGAGCTTCCCGGCCTGCCCGAGGGCGATCTGGTCGAGACGCTGGCGGCGCTCGGCCGCGGAGAATGCCTGCCCGCGAAGCAGAAACTGGTCCTGTTTATCGATCAGTTCGAGCAGTGGCTCGCCACGCACCGGGAGGAGCGGGAGCCGAGCCTGGTCCGTGCGTTGTGGACTTGCGACGGCGCGCGCCTGCAGACGGTGGTCATGGTTCGCGATGACTTCTGGATGTCGGTGACGCGGTTCATGGACGAACTGGAGGTGCGGCTCGTCGAAGGGACAAACAGCGCGGCGGTCGACCTGTTCAGCCCGCGGCACGCGCGGCGCGTCCTGGCGGCGTTTGGCCGCGCTTACGGATGCCTGCCGGACGCACACGAGGAATCGCTGGGCGAGGAGCAGCGCGAGTTTCTGAGACTGGCGGTGGAGGGCCTGTCGGAAAACGGCGCCGTAATCCCGGTGCGGCTGGCGTTGTTCGCCGAGATGGTCAAGACGCGGCCGTGGACGCCGGTTTCCCTGCGGGAAATGGGGGGCGCTGCGGGAATCGGCGTGACATTTCTCGAAGAGACGTTCAGTTCCGGAGCCGCCTCGCCGGAACACCGCTATCACCAGCGGGCCGCGCGCGCGGTCCTCAAGTCGTTGCTCCCCCTGTCGGAGGAGGCCACCGACATCAAGGGGCGGATGCGCTCGCGTCGGCAGTTGCTGGCGGTCTCCGGCTATGCGCGGCGCCCCCGGGAATTCGCCGATGTGCTCCGGATCCTCGACTCTGAGTTGCGGCTGATCACCCCGACCGATCCGGTGGAGGGAATTCAAACCGGCGGGGCGGACGAACTCGACCCGCGCGACGAGCCGTCGGGCGCCGAACAGGGCGATCCGTCGGCCGGAGGCGAGCAATACTATCAATTGGCGCATGACTATCTCGTCCCGTCGCTGCGCGACTGGTTGACGCGGAAACAACGTGAAACGCAGCGCGGGCGGGCCGAACTGCGGCTGGAGGAGCATTCCGACATCTGGAATGCGCATCGGGTCTCGAGCCATCTTCCGGCGTGGTGGGAAGTCTTCAACATTCTGCTGCTGACGCGACCCCGCGACCGGACGAACCCCCAGCGGCGGATGATGCGGGCCGCTCTCAAGCAGCAGGCGATCCATGCGGGGATGGCGCTTGTCGTCCTGGCGGCGATGTTGTTCGTCGGGTGGGAGACGCGCGGCCGCATTCAGGCCTCCGCGCTGGCGCAGCGGGTCGTCGGCGCCGAGACGACCCGGGTGCCGATGATCCTGCGGGAGATGGACGACTATCGCCGGTGGAGCGAGCCGTACCTGCGGTCGGCGCGGAACGAGGCGAAACCCGGCTCGCGCGAAGAACGCAACGTCAGCCTCGCGTTGCTGACGTTCGATCCCCGACAGGCCGATTACCTGGTCGAACAGGCGCTGCGGGCCGACCCGGATGAGTTTTTCGTCTTTCGAGAGGCGCTGTTCAACCACCGCGACTCGCTGGTCGAGCGACTGTGGGGCCTGCTGGAGAATCCTGACGAAGACGCGGGAAAACGCCTGGCGGCAGCCCGGCTCCTGGCACATTTCGTGCGCTCCGGCGACCCGCGGGCCGCGGAACTGGGCGGAGCCCGATGGTCAAAAGTCAGCCCGTTCCTGACGGCACAGATGATCGATACGGCCGTGCACGACACGGCCCGTTACGAGACACTCGTGAACGGGTTGAAGCCCGCGGGACGCGAACTGGTTCCCGATTTGCAGGCCGTCTATCGGGACACGACACAAGACCGCTCGCGGCGGGTGATCGCCATGAACCTCGTGGAATCGTTCGCCGGCGACGACGTGCCGGTGCTGGCCGATATTCTGATCGTCTCCGGCGATGCGGAGCGGTTCAACAAGAACCTCCCCGCGCTGAAATTGCGCGTGGACGAAGCGGCGGCGATCCTGAACAAGGAACTGGCGCGCCGTCCCGATCAGGAACTGCGGCCGGAGTGGAGCGACGCACCGCTCGACCCGTCCTGGGGCGCGGCAGAGCCGGAACTGGTCAAACAGATCGAACTTGGACACGG
>JBLMWR010000120.1:0-3580 GCA_050257335.1 Deltaproteobacteria bacterium
GCCGCCGAGCTGATGGAGTCGGGCTGGAGCATGAAGCACCTGCATCGCCTGATCGTGACCAGCGCCGCGTATCGTCGCGCCTCAGGGACGGGCGACGCGTCCCGGAACGTTGCCATCGATCCTGAAAATCGATTGCTGTGGCGGATGAACGCCGGCCGTATGGAGGCGGAGGTGGTCCGCGACAGTCTGCTGTATTGCGCCGCCAGGCTGGATCTCCGCATGGGGGGTCAGGAGCTGGAGAATAGCGATGCCCTGACCACCTTCCGACGCAGCCTGTATTACAGCGTCCATCCCGAACAGGGGGGCAAGAGTTCGCTGGGTGAGCTGTTCGACGCCCCCGATGCACTCGACTGTTACCGCCGAACGCGCAGTGTCGTCCCCCAGCAGGCGCTGGCGCTGACCAACAGCGATCTGGTGCACCAGATGAGCGCCGCCATCGTGAAGGATTGGGAGACCGCGCCGAAGGGCGAGATGCCGGGCTCGGAGGAGGCGCAGATCCAGCAATTCATCGCCGCGGTTTTCGAACGGATTCTGTCGCGCTCGCCGACCGACAAAGAGAGCCGGCTCTGTCAGGAAACGTACGCGAGACAGCGCGACCTCGCGGCGCGAACGAACACCGCGGAGGCGGCAACGCGCGCCCGCGAGAGCCTCGTGCGGGCCCTCCTCAATCACAATGACTTCATCACGATCAGGTGACGCCATGCCCCAGAAATTCGCCGGGCTCGGCATGGAGTGCCCAACGAGGAGCGAAATGCGATCGCAGTGGCTGGCGCCACTGGCTAAAACATGCCGCCGCTCGGCGGCTGGCCAAAGGGAGTCCGCGGCATGACCAGACAACAGATCGCGCACACTTCTATCCAGCGCCGGATCTCGCACGACCCGTGTGCGTTCGCCCTAGGAGCCCGGGAGTGCAATTGCCACCGGCACTCCCGCCGCGCTTTTCTCGCCGACCTGGGGATGGGCTTTACGGGATTGGCCCTGGGAGCCATGCTGGCCGACGACGGCGTGACGCGCGCCGGCGAACCGGCTGTCGGCTCGCCGCTCGCCCCGTCGCCGCCTGCGGCCGGTTCCCCCGCGCCGCATTTTCCGGCGCGCGCCAAGTCGGTGATCTGGATCTTCCTCTCGGGCGGCTACAGCCACCTCGAGACGTTCGATCCCAAGCCGGCGCTCAATGATTACGCCGGCATGACGTTCGACAAAACGCCGTTCGAGAATCCGGTCAACTCGCCGCTCCACAAGAAGCGCTTCCGCTCGGTCGCGGCGGAGGAAATCAACGTCCGCGACGTCTATCCGACGATCTATCCGATGCAGGTGGGGTGGCGGAAACACGGCGAGAGCGGCATCGAGATCACCGACTGGTGGCCGCACCTCGCCAGACAGGTCGACGAATTGTGCTTCATCCGCAATCTCTGGACGACCGACAACGACCACGCCGCCGAGAACCAGATCCACACTGGCCGGCACCGCCTGGACGAGCCGCAGCCGAGCATCGGCGCCTGGGCGCACTACGGCCTGGGGACATTCAACGAAAACCTCCCCAAATACGCGGTGCTGGGCGGGCCGACGCGGTCGGACACGCGGCAGTCGATCGATTCGCTGTATCTGGGGCCGCAGCACGCCGGCGTCCCCCTCGCGCTCGATCCGAAGAACCCGCTGCCGTTCGGCCAGCGCCAGAGCCGGCAAAGCCTGGAGGAACAGCGGGAGGAGTACGAGCTGGTCAATCGGCTCGACGAACTCACCGCGGTCGAGTATCCGGAAGACCAGGAGCTGCGGGCCCGGATCCGGGCGTACGAGCTGGCCTTCCGGATGCAGGCCGCCGTTCCCGAGGCGGTGGATTTCTCGCAGGAAACCGAAGCCACATCCCGCCTTTACGGACTGGACAACGACGCGACGAAACTTGCAGGACAGCGATTGCTGGCCGCCCGTCGCCTCGTCGAACGGGGGGTCCGTTTCGTGCAGGTGTTCCCCTCGCCGTACGGCGTCTGGGATTCGCACCAGAAGCTCAAGGAGAACCATACGCGGTTGTGCGCGACGATCGACCTGCCGGTGGCGGGGCTGATTCAGGATCTCAAGCAACGCGGGCTGCTGGATGAGGTGGTCGTCGTCTTCTGCACCGAATTCGGCCGCACGCCGGGACTGGAGCTGCGCGCCGGCGGCAAGGACGGCCGCGATCACCACCCCAACGGCTTTACGATCTGGATGGCAGGGGCCGGGTTGAAGAAGGGCTTTGTGCACGGCGCCACCGACGAGCTCGGCTACCACGCGCTGGGCGAGGGGCATTATGTGACCGACCTGCACGCCACGGTGCTGCACCTTTTGGGGCTCGACGGCCGGCGCCTCGAAATTCCCGGCCGCAAACGCCTGGAAATCGACCACGGCCAGCCGATCGCCGACATTCTGGCATAAGTACGTCAGGCTTACAGCCTGACAGCGATGCGGCACCGAGCGTTCTTCCGGGAAGCCAGCCAATGCGCCTCGCCATCGCGAAACGAGAACAGGCATGCAGGCCCGTTCGCCGTGAGGGAGGATTTGACGCACAGGGCAGTCAGGCTGTAAGCCTGACGTACTTTTCACAAACGGTTCACCACGCGGCCAGTTCCTGCGGAGCCGCGCCGACGACCGGGGCCAATCTTCCGGCTTCGCACAAAATCCCGCGGCGACGGGGTTGTTTTCGATTTAGGCGATGATTCGCATCATCTCGTCGTCGTCGCGCGCCCAGTGATCGTACGACTCGTCCTGCCAGAAAACGCGGCCTAGCGCATCCTCCAACCGGTTGATTTGGAGAGCAGTGTATCCCTTGATACCGTGCGTGACGTCTTCCAATTCCCAGCGCGGCATGAGCAGCACGTGCACGTGATTTGCCATTACGCACCAGGCGAAGAGATCGTACCGTTCCGGCACCCCGAAAATTATTGAGTCCTCGACGATTTTCGCCGCTTCCGGGTCCTTCAGGTGCATCGGCCCGCCGCTTGCCCAGTCAAGCGCTCGATCGGCAAGCGCAAAAATGAGTTTGTCCTCCCGGATCTTCCGTGCTTTCGGCGTTTCCCCGATTCGCGAAGGTAATTTCTCAAGGCGGGCCCGTTCGCGCTGTAGCATCCGCCAGACCTTGTGAGGCATGGTACCCTTCAAATTCCATGTGAGAAAGATTGGAAACTTCTCGGGAACCTGGTGGGGCAGATGGCGTTCATAGTGGCTTCTCATCGAAGTACGTCATACAGCCTGATTGCAATGCGGGACTCAAGTGGTCACTACGAAAAGCCATGTAGCAGTTTTCGCAGACGATCGGCGAGAGCCAGTGTATTGGCCTGTTCGCCGGATTTATAGCTCGAAACCACACTGCGGTCAGGCTATAAGCCTGACGTACATTACACGACGGTGCGGGCCCAGCGGCCGCGGCGGTAGTAGAGCGTGGCGACGGCCATCCGGAAAATCACGTCCACGCACATTCCCGACCAGGCGCCGATCAGCCCTCCGGCGATTTCTCGCCCGGCAAATCGCCGAGAGCCGCCTTCGCAGTCTGCGCCACGTCGGCGTCGGATTCCAGGGCAATGTCGAGCAGCGGCGACAGGCAGGTCGCGTC
>JBLMWR010000121.1:0-9947 GCA_050257335.1 Deltaproteobacteria bacterium
ACACGACCATCGTGCTGAACTTCATCCGTTCAGCATAAGCACCGCAGATCAGTGCCGGCGTGATGATGAAGAACATCATCTGGTACACCAGGTGAACCGATCGGGTGATCCCGTAGGGGTCGAACATCGGGACGGTCGCCGTCTTGGTGGCTGCATCCCACGTTGGAATCACGCCGCGCAGCAACATGTAGTCTGTGCCGCCGACGACCCCCCCCAGGGCATTCGGGGCGAAGGCAAGGCTGTAGCCCCACAGGGCCCAGACGATCGAGAGAATCCCCATCAGAAAGAAGCACTGCATCATCACCCCGAGAACATTCTTTTTTCGGACGAGGCCGCAATAGAACAGCGCCAGCCCGGGTGCCGTCATCATCAGCACCAGTGCTGAAGATGTCAGCATCCAAGCCGTGTTCGCACGGTCGAATTTGTCCGGCGTCGACCGTGGGTCTGGCGGAGGTGACGTGACTTCGGCGGAAGGGCCCACCCCCTGCGAGGCTTCGTCAGCGTACGCAGAATTCCCGCAAAAACATATTAAAAACAGCCCTGCGAGCGCAGACACTCTCACAACGCACATAGTCTTCTCCTTGAGCGCGGAGGAAGGACGACCTGTGTGTAGACGACCGATTGCCCGCAGGATCACGCAAACGCTATTCCAATTGGCGTCCTTCATGGAAATCGTGCATCCGGTGAGATAAAAAGGGAGCCAGTCCTCGACATCCTTCAAAATCGGTGCTGCCGAACCGCGATCGAAAGCCCGCGCGGCGTAGAAAGGCTGTTCACGGGCCCGGCGAGTCGCACGGTGCCCCGCGCGGGGACTTTTTTCGCTTCCCCGTTTCGATGTGGGAGACCCTTTTTGCCCCCCGCCTGGCTCCTCTCAATCAATAACGCCCTGCGAGACTGCCCGGTTTGGGGGCATCTCGCGATGTTTGCACCCCTGGGGCTGGCCGTCGGATGGATCGTCGCCCGGTGGAGCGAGTCGATGGTCATCGGCGAAAGCGCCGGGACGCGACGTTTGCCGGCGGCGGCGAAAGCGGCGATCGTCGTCGCTCCGGGCCTGATTTTTCCCGGACTGGCCATCGCGGTCGTCCATGGGAACTTCCACTGGGTCACGGAGGGAGGCTCGGTGGACTGGGCCCTTCTGCGGCTTTTGTACCATTACGTCCTCATCGCGCTGCTGCTGGCCGCCACCGCAATCGACTTCGATCAATATCTCATTCCCGACCAGATCACCGTCCCCGGCGTTATCGCCGGCATTGTGTTTGCCGCCTGTGCAGGTAACATGCCCCTGATGCACGTCTGGGTCGACTGGAATCAATGGAACCCGATTGATGGTCCGTATATTCCGGAATGGATCAAGCTCCATCCCCACTGGCACGGTCTCGCCTTCAGTCTCGCCGGGCTTCTTGCCGGCGCAGGAATTACCTGGCTGGCACGACTGATTTCGCGACTGGCGCTGGGGATCGAGGCACTGGGCTTCGGCGACGTGACCTTGATGGCGATGATCGGCAGCTTCCTTGGCTGGCAACTGGTGGTCTTCGTGTTTCTGCTGGCTCCGGTCTGCGGCGTCGTCATTGCCATGACGCTGCGATTGACCACCGGACGGCGGATTTTGCCCTATGGCCCCTTTCTGAGTGCGGCGGCCATGCTGGTCCTGTTCCTGTGGAGCTGGCTGTGGACGCCGACCCGCGAGATCTTCGGCCACTGGCCGACGCTGATCGGTCTGGCAGCGCTGGTCACCTTCGGGATGGCCTTCCTGCTCGGGCTGCTGCGACTGTACCGGGCGATTCCGGTCGAACGGCGTGGCACGAGGGAGCCGCTCGAGGATAGAGGATAGAGGATAGAGGATAAAGAATGGAGGATGGAAACGTCGCGATTGCAGCTCGTGGGGAAGGACAAAACGCCGTCGTCGGACGCGTGCGGTTTCGCCCGTCGCTTGCGGTTTCGCCTTTCGCTCGAGCTTCGATTCCAAACCAGGGCTGAGTTTACGCGGTCCGACCCGACAGGTAAGCTTTCGATGTGAAGCGGCGCTGACCGCAGCTCGAATCCTCGAAAGGGACCACGATGAGCACCGTAACGAAGGGAAAATTCCTGCGACGCGACCCTGCCGAGGTCGCTCCCTGGGCCGAGACGTGCGGGCAGATCCGTCCGCTGATCGAAGAACGGGACGATGCCGCCGGCGAAGTCCACCACGTCGAGATTGACCACGCCAAACTGCACTTCCACGCCCGAACCGACGAGTTCTATTACGTCATCGACGGCCAGGGCACGATGATCCTCGACGACGAGGAAATCGAGCTGCACAAGGGAGTCGTGGTCTACGTTCCCCGCGGCGTCAAACACAAGGCGATCGGCAAGCTGACGGTGCTCACGGTCTGCGTTCCGCGCGGCGTCCTTCACGACGTGCACGAACTGGAGTAGCAGGGACCCGCGTCAGATCATATCCAGCTTGCGGTGCCGGACGCGCGGAGGGCGGCTGCATTCTGCGCACAGGCCATAGACTTCGAGGCGGTGTCCCGCCATGCGAAAGCCGTGCTCGGTGGCCACCGCGTCGAGAATCCGCGACAGGGGAGCGTTCTCGAATTCGATGAGCGTCCCGCATTTGCTGCAGATCAGGTGGTCGTGCCGCGGATATCCGTAATCGTGCTCGTACACCTCGCGGTTCTGGCTGCGGGCGACCTTGCGCAAAAGTCCGGCCAGAACCATGTCGTCGAGGGTTCGGTAGACGGTGGCGCGGCTGACGCGCGTGCCGTCGGTGCGGCTGGAAAGCCGGTTGACGAGCTGGTCGGTGTCGAAATGTTCGTGCGACGAGAAGACTTCGTCGACGATCGTCTCGCGTTCGCGCGTCAGGCGCATGCCGCGAGTCGCCAGGTATTCGCGGAATTTGTCCGCCGGACTGACGGCGACAGCCACCGTCGAAAGTTCGCTCACAATTCCCCCCAACGTCGTTCTCGATCCCGCCAGTCAAATGCCGGGAAAGGACGAAATCCGAATGACGATTGTCTAAAGAAATCCAGGACCCAAATGACGAAAGCCAAGTCCACTTCGGGCCTTCCCGCCGGTCGAACACACCGCAGCGCCACCCGGCCAACCCGACGTCGCGGCAGACTACGGCTCGTCCATCTTCAATTGTTCGATCATGCGGTTGAGGGCCAGCTCGAGCTTCTCCGGCGTTTCGTAAGTGCCGGCTTCGATGGCCGCCTTGATCTCCGCCAGCCTCTGTTCCCGGATCCCGGGCGTGCGACTGGCGTCGTCGAGCATCTTACCCACCGCGGAGATCTCCACTTCGTCCTTTGGCGTCGTCGGCCCCACCGCCTGCGATTTCTCGGGGCCGGAGGTCGTCTCGGGCCGATTGACTGGCGACAGGGGACTTGCTGAACTCAGACCGCGCACTTCCATGCTGATTCTCCCTCCCTGGTGGTGGCGAAGGCTGCCGCGGGGAATCGCCCCCGTTCGACAACACTCCTCCCGTGATGAATTCTAACGGAAAAGGGCGTTTTGAATCAATGTGACCCTGGGCCGGAACGGGTTAAAGCCATGTCTTCCGGCCGCTTGCAGCCTGCGTTTCCCGGGCGCAGCAACGTGAATTGTCTCCTGCACCCGGATTCCTCTCACCCCCGGACGTACGGCCCCAACTCGGCTCCGACAGCCCCCGCGAAACCTTCGGCCACAGATTCGGCAATCGCTTCGGCGGCCCGCAGAACCATTTCGCGATTGACGTCGAGGTGCGTGCAGGCCCGCAGCCTCTGCGCGCCCGTGGCATTGATTCTCACCCCCCGCTGCCGCAGTTTCGCCGAGAGCTGCGCTGCGTTCCCCAGCTCGGGATCGACGTTGAAGAACACCAGATTGGTCTGGACGTCCGCCGGTTCGAGCGTGACGCCGTCGATCCGCCGGATTTCCTCCGCGAAGGCGCGGGCGTTGTCATGATCGTCTTGCAGCCGATCGACGTGGTGCTCCACGGCGTACAGCGCGGCGGCGGCGACGATGCCGGCCTGACGCAGGGCACCGCCGAACAGCTTCCGCACCCGGCGGGCTTTGGCAATTTCGGCCTTCGACCCGACCAGGATCGACCCCATCGGGCACCCCAGCCCCTTGGAAAAACAGATCGAAACCGTATCGACGTGCCGGCAGATGTCGGCGGCGCTGGTGCCGCTGGCCACCACCGCATTGAACAGCCGCGCCCCGTCGATATGGACTTTCAGCCCATGCCGGTGAGCCCACTGGCCGATGCGATCGATGTTCTCCTGCGGATACACCCGCCCCCCGCCCACGTTCGTCGTGTTTTCCAGGCACACCAGTCGCGTAATGCAAAGGTGCTGGTTGTCGGCCCGAATCTTCCCTTCCAGGTCGGGCAGGTCGAGAATTCCGTCATGGCCGGCGATCAGGCGGCAGGTGACGCCGCTGAGCGCCGCCGGGGCCCCCTGCTCGAAACTCGCGATGTGACCGGTGCTCTCGATCAGCAGTTCATCGCCCGGCAGGCAGTGCGTGCGGACTCCCATCTGGTTCGACTGCGTCCCCGAACAGGCGAACACGGCGGCTTCCTTGCCCAGCAGGTCGGCCATCAGCTTTTCGAGCCGGTTGACCGTCGGGTCCTCACCCGACATGTCGTCTCCGACCTCGGCTTCGGCCATGGCCCGGCGCATGCCGGGGGTCGGTTTGGTGACGGTATCGCTCCGCATGTCGATGACTGGGACGCTCATAAACAGTCGCGCTCCGGAAAATATGCACTTCGTGGCAATCAATGGTCCGGCCTTCACTCTAATTGGCCCGACTGGCTCGTGCAATGTCCCCCGTACCAGGGTGACTCAGTGGGCCTGCCCCCGGACAGCGAACTTTACCGCCGTTCCACCGCTCTATACGATGAATCAAATGACCAAACCCGTCTCGTTGAACATCCCCGTCACCGACTGGCCCGGCGAAGCGGGCGAACGGTTGATGGCCGAACTGCGCCTCCGCCTCAGTCCACGGGGAGACATCGTTTCCGAAATGGGCCGGCAGCGGACGGTCGAACTGTTCGGCGAAGCGCTGTCGCCGCAGCAGGTCGTCGCCAGAATCTGCAGCGACGTGGATCACGACGGGCTGTCGGCCGTTCTCAGTTACACCGCACGGCTCGATGGCAGGAAACTCACCGCCGAAACCTTGCGCGTCACGCCGGCCGAGATGGCGGCGGCACACGCCCAGGCACAACCGGCCTATCTGGCCACGCTGCGGCGGGTCGTCGCCAGCATCACCGAATTTCAATCGAGCCTCCTCAATCGGGACGTGGTCCTCAAAAAGTCGACTTCGGTCGGCGGCCAGATCGAGCTGCGGCAGCGATATCTGCCGCTCAAGCGCGTGGGCATCTGCATCCCGGGGGGGGCGGCGGCGTACCCGTCGACGCTGCTGATGACGGCTGTCCCCGCCCGCGTCGCCGGCGTCCGCGAAATCGCCGTCGTTGTCCCGCCCACCCCCTTCGGCGGCTACAACACCGACATCCTGGCGGCGTGCCACGAGCTGGGAATTGCCGAGGTCTACCGCGTCGGCGGCGCGCAGGGGGTGGCGGCCCTGGCCTACGGCGTCGAGGGGATCGAACCGGTCGACAAAATCGTCGGGCCGGGAAATCTCTTCGTGGCGCTGGCGAAGCGGCACGTTTTCGGCTCAGTTGACATCGACAGCATCGCCGGGCCCAGCGAGGTCGTTGTCCTGGCGGACGAATCGGCCCGTCCGGACTTTCTCGCCAGCGACCTGATTTCGCAGGCCGAGCACAGCCCTGGCTCGGCGGTGCTGATCACCTGGCATCCTGCGCTGATTCCGCAGGTGCAGGCAGCGCTCGAAGACCAGTTGTCGCATCTCGACCGTGGAAACCTGGCGCGGGCCAGCCTCGAGCAATACGGGGCGCTGGTGCGCGTCCCGGATGCCGCGGCGGCCGCCCGCCTCAGCGACAGTCTCGCCCCCGAGCATCTGCATATTTCGATGGCCGAACCGGAAGAGATGCTGGCCCGCGTCCAGAACGCCGGCGGCATTTTTCTCGGGCACGACACCCCCGTCGCCGTGGGCGACTACGTCGCCGGCCCCTCGCACGTACTCCCGACCGGCGGCACGGCCCGCTTCGCCAACGGCTTGTGCGCCAACGACTTTCTGAAGCGCTCGTCGGTCATCCGCTATGACCGGGCCGCCCTGCAGTTCGTCGCCGACGACATTCGCCTTCTGGCCGCCAAAGAGGGGCTGACCGCGCACAGCGCCAGCGTCGACGTGCGGCTCGCCGGCCCCCCGTAGTCCGGTCGCTCCGTGACCGGACGGGGCGCGGCGTCACTGGCGCTTCCAGCCCGCGAACCAAACTTTGCCCCCCCGCCGCTCCGCGGGTCATGGCCCGGTATGCCCGCTCACACCGGAATCATCAATGACACCCCCATACCGCCGGCAATCCAGCTTCGCTGTTTGCGCAAATCACATTCCCGGACACCGGTGCGCCTTCACCGTTTCCCAGTCGACATCGACCCCCAGGCCAGGGCGATGGGTGATCGTGACGGCCGGCCCGCGGATCTCGAGCGGGTTCTTCGCGATCCGCACTTCATGGTACTCGGGCCCGAGCATGTCGCCGGGGTATTTCTCGACCTGCATGTTCGGGCACCCGATCACCAGGTGCCCCATCGCCGCCGTTCCGATGTCCCATTCCAGGTTCGAGCCGATGCTGCACGCCACGCCGTGCGCTGCGGCGAACTCGGCGATTTCCTTCGCCTTGCGGATCCCGCCGTTCTTGCCGGGATACAGGCTGATCACGTCGCACCCCGCGTGCCGCACCAGCTCCCGGGCGTGAACCAGGTTGAAGCACATGTCGTCGGCCATCACGGGAGGCTTGATCTCGCGGCGCACGCGGGCAATGGCATCGTAGTCGCCGTCGGGAGTCGGCTGTTCGACAAGGGCGATGCCGCAGTCGTCGAGGGCGTTGACGCAGCGGATCGCCGTGTCGGCGTCCCAGCCGCAATTGGCATCGATGACGATCTTCCGATCGGGCCCGATCGTCTCCCGGACGATGCGCACGCGTTCGATGTCCCGCTCGGGCTCGCCGCCGACCTTCACTTTGATCGTCTCGAATCCCTCGGCAACAAGCTCCTGCGCGCGGCGGCGGGCGCGCTCGGGCTCATAGGCCCCCATCGAAAACCGGCAGGTGATCGCCAGAGGCCGGCACGGGCCTCCGAGCAGCTCGTAAACCGGCTTTCCGGCGGCTCGGCCCTGAATGTCCCAGCAGGCCATCTCGATGGCCGATTTGGCGAACCAGTTGTGCGCGCACGCCCGGTCCATCCGCCGGTCGATCTCTTCGATCGCCTGCGGATCGCAGCCGATCAGAAGCGGAGCCAGCACATAGTCGATGACTGCCCTGGCCCCCCACACGGTTTCGCCGCTCCATCGCGGCATGACTGTGGCCTCGCCCACTCCTTCGATCCCGGCGTCGGTGCCGATCTTAACCAGCACGTATTCCGAGACGGTGTGCTGCCCCAGAGCCGATATCATCCGCCGTTCGGGTTTCAGCGGAATCCGGACGGGAAACGTTTCGATGTGCGTGATGCGCATGCTTGAGCCTGCCTGGCGAATTGTCTCTGGTGTGATCCTGTGAATGGCGCCGCGCGTCGCTTATACTCGATACAGCGACATTGATGCCAGCGACGCGCCGCGCATCAATCTGCGACGCTGCAAACAATCGCCCCCCCCCAACCCGCTGGTCGCATCCCGAGGGTACCGCGCGTCTCTTGACGTTACGCTTCTTTCCGCAAAATGACCCGCATCTTCACGACCCTCGCCCTTTGCAGCACGCTGGCCCTCCTCGCCGCCCTCTGGCTGGGACTGGGGATCGACGATGCCACGCTGCGCGACTCGGCAGTCCAGTCGCGGGTCATGGTTCATTTTCTGACCGGCGTCGCCGCGCTGGTCTTTGCCGTCCTCGTCCATGCCCTGGTGATCACTTACTTCATGGGAACCGGCCGCTGGCTGGAGGAGACCTGCCGCGCCTATCATCTCGGGGATTCCTCGCAGGGAAGCAGCCGTAAACTGAAGTGGCGGCTTTACCCGGCGATCGTCGCGAGCCTTTTGCTGCTCATCGGGACTGGGGCGCTGGGGGGTGCGGCCGACCCGGCTTCGGCCGTGGGCTTCCAGGGAATCGGCCCGCTCACGGCGGCCCAGGTCCATCTCTCCGTGGCGCTTGTGACGCTGCTCGTGAACGCCGCCGTCAACATCTTTGAATTCCTGGCCCTCCGCCGAAACGGACTGCTCGTCTTGGAAGTCCTCGGCGAAGTCCGCCGGATCCGGATCGAGCGGGGGCTGGAGGTGTGACCCGAACGGGCAGCTAGCGCGTTGCCCGGTATCCATATTCAATCGCAAACCAGTTGGCGAATCGTTCGCGATCGCGGCTGTTGGAGTTTCGGGAATCGTTGAGGTGCCCGACTTCGTGGATCAGCACGTTGTTCAGGTAAAAGTCCCGGATCGACTGTTCGGTCCAGGTCAGCCGCCACAGTTTCCCGTCGTGGGTCCAGCGGCCCCCGTACATCCGGGCTTCGATCTGCTGCTGCGGCGTCGGGGGCCGGCGATAAACCTCGACCAGCGATTCTTCGATCGGATACAGATACACCGCGTTGCCCCACTGCATTCCGTAGCAGGGAAAAAGCTGCCGCTTGCGCGTCATGGCGCTGAACTGAACCACTTCCAGCGAACGGGTGAACCGCTCGGGAAGCAGGGCCAGCCGCGCGCGAACGTCCTCGGCGCTGACGGCGTGGCGATAACCTCCCCCCGCCGGCTGCACCAGGTATCGCACCTGCCCACCGTCGGCGGTCGCGTGCCAGATTTCCGGCGCATTGAAGTCCTCGAGTTTCACACCGCTTTGCCACCCCCGCTGCCGAAAGGCGGCGACCGGACGAAGATCGCGCCTGACTGTGTACGATGCAGTACGCGCAGGGCGCGGCGCGCTATGCCGGCGGCTGATACCACCGGAACGATTGCTGAGATTCATGGGAGGTGATCCGAAGGAGGGCTCTCTCTTCAATCATCCTAAGCGACCCATCCGAATCCAGACAAGGTGTACAATTTAAGTCATGTATCTACAACAACTTGTGGCACAACCGGCGAACTCGTTTTCCGCGTTCCACAAGATCATTTCGTAAGCGACGGATTGCCCCGTCCGGCAAACCGCTTGCATGGAACGAGTTGTGACCGATGGCGGCGTCCAGCGCCCCCCCGGCGATCGGCTCTGTGGCAGACGCCGTTCAGTAGTGGCACTGCAACACATTGACACACAAACAGTTGCGTCAATTTCGCCGCCGCGCGGACGGCCGACTGTTGTCGGGTTACTCCGTGACCCGACGGTTTCGGATGGCCATCGTTTGCCGGCGTTCGTCCGGCGAATGCAGATCAAGTGCGACGCCGACGCGCACAGAGTCAATCCCTGCGCGGAAGCACGAAGCGCAGCACTCAATATGCGTCCGCGCGCAGCGTCAAACATTTCTCATTCGCGCAGCGCGCCGGGAGTGTGAAACGCCGTCCGGTCACGGAGTGACCGGACTACAGGCCGACATCGTTACTGTCCCCGCACGGCGCCGATCTGCGGACCGACATTCTTCAAATGCAGACCGGGGAGGGTTCCCTGTTGCCGCTGCGGACTGCCGGGGGCGGGGGCGAGAAAATCGGGGCTCGCCGGATCGGTTGACACGAAGTTCACGTCTTTCTTATCGAACCCTCCCCCGAGCGTCTCGAACAGATAGGGCAGCTCTTCGTGTTTCGCAGGATCGAGGCGGGGACGGGTCGTCCAGTTGTATCCCGCTCCTCCCGGCGACGTGCGGTACATCGACAGAAAGTCCCGCTCCTTGAAATCCTTTTCGACGACGGCATCCGCGGTCTTCGAACCGAAGAACAGATTGTTGTAGAAACCCAGATCGGTCGTATTTTGCAGTCCCGGCATGTTGGTGAAAACAATTGCGCGGTCGTTC
>JBLMWR010000122.1:0-5171 GCA_050257335.1 Deltaproteobacteria bacterium
TGCATTCAGGCGCGCGAAACCTGAAAGGGTTCCACTTGGCACGGGTCAAGGTCAATGACCGCGCCCGGTGCAAGCCTTTCAGGGTTGGAAGAAGTGTGATGTGGGTCAACTTAGGGCGCCCCGGCACAACCGGCGTACCCCGGGGCTGGGGAGTTGAACGCCTTCGGCGAACGCCTCGTGCGGAAGCCGCTCATGGCGGCTCATACTTCATCATCGAAAGCCGCGTAGGAAACGATGACTCCGGGGGCAATTCGACTTCGCCGAAAGGGGTGTGGAGGGGGCGATGAAAATCAAGGTAATGGAAGAAGAACACCATCCGCACGTCGCCCTGCCATAGTTCTGGTCTGTCCGGCGCGACAAGGTCATCGGCGACTACCTCGTCCCCTGACCGGTTCAGAATCAATTCCGAGTATGGAACCTGCCAGTTCGATTGGGGCTGCCCGGGCGTCTCCTGCGTTATTTTCCCGACATCGAAGACACCGTGCGCTCCTTTGACCCAGATCTCGACGATGTGAACCGGCTCTTCGGCTGGGACCGCGTAGATCCCGATAACACTAATCTTGGGCATGCGGCAACGCGTTCCTTCGTGCGATACGGCACCGGCCGCACAGCGGCCGGCTTGGGGGGAGGGCGTGTCGCGCAGCCGGACCGGGCAGCGCCGTCAACGCCTTATGCGAGGATCGCGCGCACGATTTCGCCGTGCACGTCGGTCAGCCGGAAGTCGCGGCCGCTGTAGCGGTAGGTGAGCTTCGTGTGGTCGATCCCCAAAAGGTGCAGCAGCGTGGCGTGCAGGTCGTGCACGTGCACCTTTCCTTCCACCGCCGAGAACCCGATCTCGTCGGTCGCCCCGTGCACGTACCCCCCCTTCACTCCCCCGCCCGCGAGCCACATCGAGAAACCCAGGTTGTTGTGGTCGCGCCCCTTCGACCCTTCGGCGGTCGGCGTTCGCCCGAATTCACCCCCCCACACGATCAGCGTGTCTTCGAGCAGGCCGCGCGATTTCAGGTCGGTGATGAGCCCCGCGATCGCCTGGTCGCTCTTGAGGGCGTGCTGGCGGTGGTTGGCGATGTCGCCGTGGTCGTCCCACGGCTGGCCGCCGCCGAAATAGATCTGCACCATCCGCACGCCGCGCTCGGCCAGCCGCCGGGCGATGAGGCAGCCGTTGGCGAACTCCCCCTCGCCGTACAGCTTGCGCGTCTCTTTCGTCTCGCGGCTGATGTCGAAGGCTTCCTGGGCCTCGGTCTGCATGCGGAAGGCCATCTCCAGCGCCTGAATGCGGGCTTCGAGCTGCGGATCGCGCAGCCGGTCGGCCAGATGGGACTGGTTGATCTTCCGCAAGAGGTCGAGCTGCCGCCGCTGGTCGGCGGCCGTCACATGCGGGTTGTTGATGTGCTTGATCACCTTCCGCGGATCAAGCTCGCTGTTGTTGATATGTACTCCCTGGTAAATACCGGGGAGGAAGCTGTTGCTCCAGAGCTGCGGGCCGACGGTCGGCTGGCCTGGACAAAGGACGACGTACCCCGGCAAATTCTGATTTTCGGAACCGAGCCCGTAGGTCAGCCACGAACCCAGGCAGGGACGCGTCGGCTGCGTTTCCCCGGAATTCATCATCAGAAACGACGGCTCGTGGTTGGGGAGGTTCGTGTGCATCGAGCGGATCACGCACAGATCGTCGATGCAGCGGCTGACGTTGGGGAAAATCTCGCTGACTTCAATCCCCGCCTGCCCCTGCTTGGCAAACTTGAAGGGACTGGGCATCAGGGTGCCTTTCGTCCGCCGCATTGTGCTGACAAGATCGGCCGGCGGGGCCTTGCCGGAGTACTTCTCGAGGGCCGGCTTGGGATCAAAAGTGTCCACCTGCGAAGGGCCGCCGTTCATAAACAGGTGAATGATCCGTTTCGCCCGGGGCGCGTAGTGCGGAGCTTTTGGCGCCAGCGGAGTGCCAGCCGAAGTCGCCGCAGGCGTTTGCGCTGCCGCCAGCGCTTGCGGTTTCGCGAGCTCCTGCTCTGCCAGCACGGCCGCGAGCCCGACTAGGCCGAAGCCGCTCCCGAGCCGCGCCAGCGCCTCGCGCCGGGAAACCTCCGGGGTCAATTCAATTTCGTGATGGCGATCGAATGGTATCATGACTTAATCCACAAACGTAAACTCGTTGGCGCTCAGCAGCACCTGGGTATATTGTTCCCACCGCGTGAGCACACTTTTAGCCGGCGCCGCGCCGCCCGCCGGATTTCCTTCCGCGTCACCGGTGTCCGTCGCCGTCAGAAACTCCACGCCCCACTGAACTTCGGCGTCGGTTGCATCGCGGCCGAAGAGCAACCGGTAGGCTTCGCGAATGCGGGCGTCGTCGGCGCTGCTTCCCGAGGCCGCCACGCGGGCCGCCAGCGCTTTGGCCTGCCGCACCATGAAGTCGCTGTTGAGGACGAACAACTGCTGCAGGGGCACCGTCGTGACCGTGCGGCGTTCGCTGGTGATGTTCGGGTCGGGGAAATCGAACAGCCGCAAGAGGCCGTCGAGGTTATGCCGGCTGACCGCTCCGTACAGCGTGCGGCGGCGGAAGTCGGCCGTCGCCAGGTTCCCGGAAGGGCCGCCGATAGCGCCGTCGAGGCTGCCGCCAGCGGATAAGAGCGAATCCCGCCAGGCTTCGACGTCCAGCCGTCGGCGATTCATCCGCCACAGCAGCCGGTTGTCGGGATCGACGTTCGCGCCGGCGGGATTGTCGGCGCTCGACTGGCGATACGTCGCCGACAGCAGAATCTCGCGATGAATCGCCTTGAGCGACCAGCCCTGCGCGATCAGCCGGCGGGCCAGGTAATCGAGCAACTCGGGATGCGTCGGGCGTTCCCCGAGCGCTCCGAAGTTGCTGGGAGTGCCGACGATGCCGCGGCCGAAATGATGCTGCCAGAGGCGATTGACGATAACGCGGGGCGTGAGCGGGTTGTCGGGGCTGACGACGGCGCTGGCCAGCTCTAGGCGGCCGCTTCCCTGGGTGAACGCCGCGGGTTCCGCGGGAGAGAGAACGGCCAGAAATCGCCGCGGCGCTTCGTCCCCCGTGCGATTGGGGTTCCCCCGCAGGTGGATCTTCATGTTCCCGGCCTGGCCGTCAACCAGTGAATGCGCGAAGGCATATTTCGGCGGGGCCGCTTTTTTTGCCGCCTCGAGCTGCCGCTTGAGCGCCGCCAGCTCCGCCTTGGGCGCGCCGTCGAGCAGTCCTTCGACCTTGTCGGCGGGAATCGCGCACAGCCCCTGAGGTCCAGCGAGCGCCGCGAGAAGATCGGCCTGTTCTTTGTCGAGCGCCGGCTTGGCGATCTTCGACTTTTCAGCGTCCGGCGCAGCGGCGACCGCGTCGGCATACCGCCGATGCAGCGCCTCGCGTTCGGCGAAGGCCGACTGCACCGCGGCTTCGAAGACCAGCGCCGCCTCGACCACCGCGCCCGGCACATCCCTGCCGTCGGGGGCGACGCTGAGCGTCGCCGCCTGATCGACCAGCGCGAAATACGGCGCAAGCTGCGGCAGTTTCGCGCGGATCTCGGGAGTCACAAACTTCTGCCAGCGGTCGAGCACCAGCTCGCGGACCTGTTCCTGCCGGACGATTTCCTCACGCTTCGGCGCCGGCGCCCCGGCCGGCGGGTGCGCAATGCGCCACGCTGCCGTCAGGTACCGCGAGGCCTGCCTCGCCGTCTCTTCGGCCAGCCGGACCGCCTCGGCCTCCTGGCGCTTCTTGACCTTCTGCTCGTCATCTTTGATCTGCTTCTGCGCCTGGTCGTACTTTTCGACGACTTCCGGAGGCACCAGCGGCGCTTCGCGATAGGCCGAGCTCTTGAAGATGCCGGCGAGGGCGTAATAATCCTGCTGCGAGATCGGATCGAATTTGTGGTCGTGGCAGCGGGCGCAGGCGATCGTCAGCCCGAGAAATCCGCGGGCCAGCGTGTCGATCCGGTCGTCCAGCTCGTCGAGCGACGCCTTGAAAGCGCATCCTGCGTCGGCGTAATACACCGGGCCCAGCGCGAAGTATCCCAGCGCGATCTGCCGGTCCTCTTTTTTCGCCTCCGGCCCCGGCAACTGGTCGCCGGCGATCTGTTCCATCACGAACCGGTCGTACGGCAGGTCGTCGTTGAACGCCCGCACGACCCAGTCGCGGTAGCGGTACCCGTTGGGATAGACCCGCGCCTGGAAGGTGTGCGCCTGGTCCTCGCCGAAGCGGGCCACGTCCAGCCAGTGCCGCGCCCAGCGTTCCCCGTAGTGCGGCGATCCCAGCAGCCGATCGACCAGCCGTTCCCAGGCATCGGAGCTGTCATCGGCGACGAACGCTTCGATCTCCGCGGCCGTCGGCGGGAGCCCGATCAGGTCGTAAGTGACGCGGCGGATGAGGGTCCGTTTGTCGGCTGGAGGAGAGGGCTTTAATCCCGCCTCTTCCAGACGCGCGAGAATGATCCGGTCAATTGTGCCGACGGGCCACGTTGAATCTTTGACGATCGGGGCGGGCGCGTCGTGCAGCGGCTGAAACGACCAGAAGGCCCGCTGTTCGGGAGTGATCGTGAACGGGGCCGCAGCGGGCCGCGCGTCGGCGTTTTCGGCCGGCCACGGGGCCCCGATCTCGACCCAGCGCTTCAAATCGGCGATTTCTGTGTCGGCCAGTTTCTGCTTTGGGGGCATTTTGATGTCCCCGCGGTGCCCGACGGCTTCGATCAGCAGGCTCTCATCCGGCTTGCCAGGGATGATTGCCGCCCCCGAGTCCCCCCCGCGCCGTACCGCCTCTCCCGAAGTCAGCCGCAGGCCCCCCTTCGCCTGTCCCTCGCCGTGGCATTCGCCGCAGTTCATCACGATCAGTGGACGGATGCGCTTTTCGAAGAACTCGATTTGTTCCGGCGTCGGCTCTTCCGCCATTGTCGCCGATGCGCCGATGAGCGAGGCCATCAGGAGCAGCGAAAGGCACAGGCGCATTCCTTCAGTCCTTCGTCACAGGCGGGAACACGAACAAGGAAGGCACGAATCAATGTATGTAGGGCAGGCGATTTGATTATAAGTTTCCTGTCGCGCCCGGACAATGTGACCGAACCACGAAACAGACGACAGTCGCCAACGAAACAACCAGCAGAGCCGGCAACTTCGGATTTCATCGTGTGGTTTTCCGTGTCCGAGAGAGGGCGGGCCGGCCCATTGCAACCGGCATA
>JBLMWR010000123.1:0-2685 GCA_050257335.1 Deltaproteobacteria bacterium
GGGCCTGGGAACGCGCCAGCGCTGCGCGCTCCTGCAATTGTTGCTGAAACTGGTCGATAGCGACGGCAGCGATGGAGAAGGCCAGAGGAGTCGCGGCGAAATTGAAACTCGGCCGCCGGCAGGACGTGCTTGACGCGTACAAAACCGCGCTCACGCTCGCCGGCGATCCCGCAAAAGGGAAACTGCACTTCCAGAAGGTGTGCGCGGCCTGCCATCGGCTGGACAACGTCGGGACCGAAATCGGACCGAATCTGGCAACGCTCCAGAACCGCGGGGCCGAGGCGATCCTGCTCAACGTCCTCGACCCCAACCGGGAAGTGAACCCGCAGTACGTCAACTACGTGCTGGTGACGACCGAGGGGAAGTCGATCACCGGCCTGATCGCCGCCGAGACGGCTACCAGCGTGACCTTGAAGCGCCAGGAAAATGCCACCGACACGGTCTTGCGCGTCAACATCGACGAGCTGCGCAGCACCGGGCTGTCGATCATGCCCGAAGGCCTGGAGAAGCAACTCGACCAGCAGGCCTTCGCCGATCTGATCGCATATCTGATGTCGGTGAAGTGAGCGTTCTCAAAGCGTGCGGCGGAGCCTGGGAACGAGTTGAGAAGTGCTTGGTGACGAGACCCGTATGCCTGCACGACGGCCCTTCCGGGCCGAAATCGACGGCCCGGAAGGGCCGTCCTGCATTTATTTGTGCGAATTAATTCAGCTCCACGGCCTCCTCCCAGTGTTCGTAGAGGCGGGCGAGGTCGCGCTCGATTTGTTCGTAAGCCTGCCGGGATTCCTTGACACGCTGCCCGTTCCGGTACAGGTCGGGATTTCCCAGCTCTTTCTGAAGCTGCGCCCGCCGCGCTTCGGCGGTCGCAATTTCTCCTTCGAGTTCCTCGACTTTGCGGTAAGGAAACTTCCGCTTCCGGCGCACGGCCTGAGATTGTTTCGCTTCAGCGAGGCTTGCTGCCGATTCCTTTGGTGCTGCCGGTTTTTCCGAGGCCCGCCCTTCGCCGACCTCTTCGTTCGCCCGCCGCAGCGAATCGATGTAATTCGAATAATTGCCGGCGTACATCCGCCAACGGGTCGCCTCGAAGGCGAAAATGTGCGTCGCTACGCGATCCATGAAGTACCGGTCGTGGCTTACGAAAAGAAGCGTCCCTTCGAAGTCGCGAAGGGCCTTTTCGAGCGCTGCCCGCGACCACAGGTCGAGATGGTTGGTAGGCTCGTCGAGAATCAGGACGTTGGCGCTCAGGGCGGCCACTTTGGCGAGTGCTGCCTTGCTTTTCTCCCCGCCGCTCAGGCTCCCGACTTTTTGAAAGACGATGTCTCCCCGCAGGCCGAAACGGGCAACGAAATCGCGCACCTGCGCCGGAAGCATCATGGGATTGTTGGCCGGCCGCACGGCAACCATCACGTCGGCCTCCGGATCGACGCTCGAAAGCTGCTGGTCGTAATAGGCGATTTCGACGTTGGTCCCGAACCGCACCGATCCGGCGTCGGGGGTCAGCTCTCCCAGCAGCGTTCGCAACAGCGTCGTCTTGCCGCAGCCGTTCGGCCCGAAAATGCCGAGCCGATCGCCCCGCAGGATCTGCAGCGAAACATCAGTGAACAGCGGGCGGTCAAAACCTTTGGAAAGCCCGGTCGCCTCGATCACCCAATCGCCGGTTCGCTTCGGTTTTCCGAATCCCATCACCGGCGAGGCGATGTGCCGCGGGCGCTCGACGCGCTCCAGTCGCGCAAGCTTCTTCTCGCGGTCATGGGCCTGGACACTGTTCGAGTAATGATTGCGGCGGATGAAGTCCTCGGTCTTCTCGATGAACGCCTGCTGTTTTTCCCAAGTGCGTGTCTGAACTTCGTCCTGTTCTTCCTTGAGCTTCCAGTACGATGAAAAGTTCCCGGGAAAATCGGCGGTCGTCCCGGCGTGCAGCTCCAGCGTGCGGTTCGTCACCTTGTCGAGAAAATACCGGTCGTGGCTGACGACCAGAATCGCCTGTTCGCAGTGAGCGAGGTATTCTTCGAGCCATTCGGTGGCGGCGATGTCGAGATGGTTCGTTGGCTCGTCCAGCAGCATGATGTCAGGGGCCTCCAGCAATAACCGCGCCAGGAGGACGCGGTTCTGCTGCCCGCCGCTGAACTGGATGATGGGCCGATCGTATTGATCGCGTGTAAACCCGAGCCCCAGCAGCACCTCGTCGACGCGATGGTCGATGTTGTACGCCGAGTGGCGATGCAGGTCGACTTGCAGGGCATCGTACCGGCGGTGCAGCTTTTCTCGCGCCGCAGGGTCGTCTTGCGTGGCGATCGCGCGGGCCACTTCCTCGGCCTCGCGCTGCAGCGCGTACAGCGGCGCGAGGCCCAGCTTCGCTTCGTCGAGCAGCGTGCGCTTCGCGGTGAACTCGGCCGCCTGTTCGAGGAGCGCCGCCTGCGCCCCCGAATGCAGGACGCATTCCCCCGAATCCGGTTCATCCATCCCCGTCAGGATCCGCAGGAGAGTCGTTTTGCCGGCTCCGTTCGGCCCCACGAGGCCGACCTTCTCGCCCGAGTTGATTTCGAACGACACCCCGTCCAGCACGGGAGCGGCGTCGAATTGCCGAACGACGTTATTGACCGAAAGTAACAGCATCCCGCAAGAATATCGAAAGCCGAATATCCTGAACAGGCGATGGTCGATTGCCGGACGCTTACGGCTTCG
>JBLMWR010000124.1:0-4453 GCA_050257335.1 Deltaproteobacteria bacterium
AAAAGGAATCTCGCCGATCCGAAAATGAGTACCCCCGCGAAGGCCAGAATGTCTCAGGACCGTTCGCGGCATGCGTCGGTCTGGCGACTTCTGCGCGGCGTGGTCATCGTCGTCGTGCTGACGGCCGCAACGATCGGAGCGGCCGTGTGGTGGGAAGATCGCCCGGTTCGGGAGATCGAACGTGTACTCGATCACAGGGAATTCGAGCAGGCCCTGCGTCTGGCAAACGTGTACCTCGCCCAATATCCCGAACACAGCGACGTTCTTGATCAGAAAGCCCGCGCGCTGGCTGGCCTGGGACGCTGGTCGGAAGCGGGCGTGATTTTCGATCGCTTGGGCGCCGGATCTCCGGCAAGTCAACGGGCCTGGTCGCAGGTCCTGTTGCATCAAGAGCGCTGGAGCAACGCGCTGCCGCTGCTGCGCCGGCTCAATGAGCGGTCTGCGGACGATCCCGACCTGTTGCATGAGCTGTCGGCGTGCGAGGCCAAATTGGGGCACTTCAACGAGTCGATTGCCGCTGCCGAACATCTGATCCGCTTGCCGGGCCACGAAAACCGCGGCCGGCTGCTGCTGGGAATGTTGCATTTCAAGAGGGGGAACAATCGCCTGGCGATTCAGGCCTGGCGGCCGATGCTCGACGGCAATCCCGAGGCGGCCGACCTGCAGGTGACGCCAGCCGAGTTTTTCGCGGCATTGGGGCGCGCCATGCTGGATGATGGAAATGCCGCCGAGGCGCGGCCATATCTTGAACGTTCCGTTCGGCTGGACCCCACGCCCGACGCCCGCAATGCGCTGGCCGAGGCCTGCGAACAGCTCGGCGACACGGCCGAGGCGATCGTGCTCTGGAGGGAAGTGATCGCCGGCAGCCCCCAGGATCGAGTGGCGCGGGAAGGCCTCGCCCAGGCCGCGCTCGAAAAGAGGGACGCCGTTGAGGCGCGTCTCTGGCTGGAGCCATTGCTCGCGAGGAACGAACTGAAGAGCTCGACGGCGTACCTGATGCAGCGCGCCGCGCTGTTGACCGGAGAGAACGATGAGGCCACCCGGTGGGATGAGCGGGCGCGGGCCCTGCGCAAACGAGAGAAGAAGATGAACGCCCTCGACCAGGCGCTGCGGGAATCCCCGCAATCGTTCTGGTCGCGGGCCGTGCGGGCCCACCGCTTCGCGAGCGAAGGAAACGCCCGCGAGGCGCTGCTTCTGGCTCAAGAGCTCCTGCGGCAGCAGCCGGATCAGCCGTTTGTGCGGCAGCTCTGTGACGCCCTGCAGAACCACGCGCCTCTTCCGTCGCTCGACCTCATTCCCTATGAGCAATTCTGAGAAGCTCGCGCCGCCTTCCGGATGCCTGATGGACAGGGCCCCCGCCCCGTCTTAAAATGCAGCACTGGGAATTTCTGCAGCACTGGGAATTTCGATTGCTCCCCGGTCGGCTTCTCCTTCTGGACGATTCACGTGCGCGGCATTGCCCTTCTGATCCTCGCGGTTCTCGTGTTGATCGGAGCGGCGCTGGCGTGGTTCTGGGGGCGAGTTCCGTGGCCGGGGCGCTTGAATTCTCCGTCGTCAACAGTGCCGGAGCCGCGCGCCTCGCAGGGTCCGTTGCCGGGCGCGGGCGGTGAGGCGATCGACGGTGCTTCGCCGGCTCCCCGAGGCCCGATTCATTTCACGGACGTCACCCGTGATTCCGGGATCGATTTTGTCCATGTGAGCGGTGATTCGCCTGAAAAACCGTTTCCGGCCGCCAATGGGAGCGGAGTCGCGGCGTTCGATTTCGATCTCGACGGGAATGTCGATCTCTATTTCCTCACCGGCGTACCGTTGCCCGTCGATCCGAATCGCAGCGCGCCTGTCAACCGGTGCTACCGCAACCTGGGGGAATGGCGTTTCCAGGACGTTACGAGTCAGAGCGGCCTGGGGGACAACGGGTACAGCGCCGGCGTCGCGGCGGGAGACTACGACGGCGACGGATTCCGCGATGTGTTCATCAACGGATTCGGACCGCATCATTTGTATCGCAACCAGGGGGACGGCACGTTTGTCGAAACGGGCTCCGAGGCGGGTGTAGACGACGACCACTGGGGAACGAGCGCCGCCTTCATCGATTACGACGGCGACGGCCTGCTCGATCTCTATTCCTGCCATTACGCATTGTGGAGCCTGGAAACAAACCATTTTTGCGGCGACCGGGAGCGTGGCATTCGAATCTTCTGCAATCCGACGTCGGTCGAGCCGGTCGTGCACGCCCTTTTTCACAACGAGGGTGATGGTCGATTTCGAAACGCGACCCTCGAGGCCGGGGTCGGTGAAGCGCGTGGACGCGGGCAGGGAGTCGTCGCCGCCGACGTCGATGGCGACGGGCGCGTCGATCTGTTCGTCGCCAACGACCTGAGCGGGAATTTCCTCTTCCTGAACGCCGGCGACGGCAAATTTCGGGACGTCTCGAGCGAGTCGGGAACCGCCTGCGACTACCTCGGACGGGCCCAGGCCGGAATGGGGGTCGATGCGGCGGACGCCAACCACGACGGTCGGCTCGATCTGTTCGTGACCACGTTCGAGGGAGAACATGATGCGTATTACGAGAATCTCGGAAGCGCCCTCTTCCAGGATGTCAGCCGCTCGCACGGGCTGGCCGCCGAGAGCACCCCATGGGTCGGCTGGGGAACGGCGATGGCCGACTTTGACCTCGACGGGTGGCCCGACATCGTGGTGACCAACGGGCAGACCGATCCCAATCTGCGCGATATGGGGCGCGATTCGCCTTACGAGAATCCGCCGATTCTGTGGCGAAACGTCAGGGGGCGGTTCAGCTCGCTGGCCCGCGCCGCGGCCGGGGACTATTTCAACGGGCGGCATGCCGGCCGTGGCCTGGCAGTCGCCGACTTTGACAATGACGGCGACCTGGACCTGGTGATCACCCACCAGGACGCGCGTCCCGCGCTGCTGCGAAACGATTGCCTCCCGGCATCTTCGCGCCGATCGATCCGGGTGCAGTTGATCGGGACCACGAGCAACCGCGATGCCATCGGGGCCGAATTGCGATTGACAATCGGAAACGGTGAGGTGATCGTCCAGCAGGTCAAGGGAGGCGGCAGCTATCTGTCGGCTCACGATCTGCGGCAGATCATCGCCATTCCTCCGACCGAGACTGCGGAAAAGCTGGAAATCCGCTGGCCCTGCGGAAAGCGCGGCGAATGTCTCTCGCTCGAATCGGGACGGCTTCAGCAGATCATTGAAAGGTAGCCGGTGAAGCGGGCGATGATCAAGTCGGCCGGGGACGGCGGTTGCTTGTTTGCGCTGCGGATGACGGATATCATCACCTGGGAATCAGAATGTCCATCGCACTTCAGGGAGTTTTCGTTCATGAGTGAACCATCCCCGTTGCAGGCGCCTCGCGACCAAACCGTTCCCCAGGAACCAGCCCGGCAGTCGTCGCTGGACTTGCGACCCTCGCGATGGCAGCCGATTCTTTCCGGGGGCGTCACTCTGCTTGTGATTGCCCTTCTGGCCGGCGGAATCATGTGGGTCGTCGATCAGCCGGTCCTTGTCCCGGTGACCGGCCGCGTGACCTGCGAGGGAAAGCCGCTGAAAGACGCGATCGTCACGACGGTGCCGGTCAAAGGGGGACTCGGGGCATTGTCCGCGCTCGATGCGGAAGGGAACTTCAATCTTGAAACGAACGGTGCCGATGGGGCATATACCGGGGAGCACAAGTTTATGGTCAAGTCCTTTGTCCCCGGCACGATGCCCCCCAAGCCGCTTGTTGCCGTAAAATACCTTGATGAAGCAACAACCCCGCTGACGATTCTTGTCAAAAAGGGTGCGGCAAATCACTTTGAATTCAAAATTGATCCGCCGTGAAATGATTTGGGTTGCCGGGGGGCCGTTCCTGGTCGTTGGCAGGTCAGTCACGAGGTAAACACCCGTCGCTGATACCTGAGGGAGTTGGCTGAATAGACGTTCTTTCCGGCATTTTCAGATTTTTTTAACGCTTTCTTCTTGACATTTCGATTGCCCCTTTGGCATACTGTCTGCAATGTTTCGCATACTGTGGGCAAAGTATGTGTCCTTCCAGGTGTGTTTTCCCGTCTTCTTTGCGGCACGTTTCTTGGCCTGCAGGGCGTCCATGTGAGTCAGTGTTTTTCTGTGTAAATCTTATCCGTATCTTCAGAAAGCGAGGGTCTAAATGTTAACTCCTCGTTGGTTCGTGAGGCGTTCGGGGTTTACGTTGATTGAGCTGCTGGTGGTGATTGCCATCATTGCCGTCTTGGTGGCGCTGCTGTTGCCGGCCGTGCAGCAGGCTCGTGAGGCGGCGCGGAGGTCGCAATGCAAGAACAATCTGAAGCAGATCGGCTTGGCGATGCACAACTACCACGACACCTATAATATGTTTCCGATCGAGGGTGGCTGGAGTCCGATCACGAACGACCAGAGGGGAAATTTCTCGGATAAGGTCATGTTTCTT
>JBLMWR010000125.1:0-4390 GCA_050257335.1 Deltaproteobacteria bacterium
AGATCATCAACTTGAGCGTCACGCTCTTCCCGCAGCCGCTCTCGCCGATAATCGCCACCGATTCCCCGCGGCGGATGCCGAACGACAAGTCGCGCAGCACCTCCTGCGTGCCGAACCGCCGGCTCACGTTGCGGAATTCGATCAGAGGCTGTGCGCTGTCCATTTGCCGTCTACTTCGCAAACCACGGATACAAGGCGTTACAGATGAGTCCCAGGAAGAAATCGAGGGTCAGAATCGCTACAAACGAGAAGACAAACGCCTCGGTGGCGGCCCGGCCGACACCCTCGGCCCCGGCCCGGCAGTTGAAGCCCCGCTGGCATGAGACGACGGCGATCGCCGCCCCGAAAAAAATCGATTTCGCAACCCCGCTGAACAGCTCGAACGACCCGATGAACTCCTCTGTATGGTTCCAGTAATGCAGGCTGTCGATGCCGCACACCTGCGTCGAAATCACCCAGCCACCGAAGACCCCGGCGGCGTCGGCCATGATCGTCAGCAGAGGGATCAGCAGCACGCACGAAAGAAACCGCGGGACGACGAGAAAATGCATAGGGTTGGCCCCCAGCACGCGCAGGGCGTCGATCTGCTCGGTGATTTTCATCGTCCCCAGCTCGGCGGCCATCGAACTGCCGACCCGCCCGGCAAGCATCGTCGCCGCCAGGACCGGGCCCAGCTCCTTGACCAGCGAGATGTTGATCACGGCCCCGAGGTTCGTTTCCAGGTGCATGAAGCGGAACTGGTCGTACGATTGAACCGCCATGACCATGCCGATAAAGCCCCCCGTCACCATCACCACCAGCAGGCTCTCGACGCCAATCTGGTACATGCACGTCAGGAGCACCGCCCGCCGGGGAAGCCGGGTCGCCAGCCAGGCCAGAAGGTCCAGAAAGAACAGCGCCAGGCCCCCCACGGCCGAAATTCCGTCGAGGGTCAATCGGCCGATTCTTTCGATCAGCCCGTCCTGTTTTACATCGACGACCGTCACAGACATGGCATCCGTGCCCATAAGACAGGTCAGGCTTCCCAGCCTGACGGCAATGTGAGTCTGAACGTATCGGCGGAAACGAAACGGCGCGGAAGCGTATCTGATTTCCCGGGTTCGATCGAGGTCAGTTCATTGAAAACCGGGGCCAAACCGGTAAGCTGGGCAAAAGAACGTTGAATGCCTGAATTTGAATCCCATGCCATGAGATGCCGCTCCCTCCTGACGACAATTCTCACTCTGGTGGTCGGCATCTTCCGCAGCGCGGCGCTGACCGCCGCCGATCCGAAACCGGCCGGCTGGACCCCGGAATTGATGCTCAAGGCCAAAGGGGTCGGCGAAGTCGCGGTCTCCCCCGATGGCAAGCGCCTGGCGTTCACCGTCAGCACGGCGATGATGGACGGAGAGCGGAGTGAGTGGCTGTCGCAAATCTATGTGGCGAATGCGGACGGAACCCATTCCGTCCAGTTGACCCGCGCGGACAAATCGGCCACCAATCCCGCGTGGAGCCCGGACGGACGGTGGATCGCCTTTCTGACGCCGCGCGGCGGCCCCAAGTCGAACCTCTGGCGGATCCCCGTTGACGGCGGCGAAGCCGAGCAGTTGACCGATGAAAAGGGGGGACTCACCGCCTTTCTATGGTCCCCGGACGGCACGCAAATGGCCTATTTGATGACCGATCCGAAGACCGACGCCGAAGAGAAGGCCGACCGCGAAAAACGCGACGCCTTCGTGGTCAATGAAAACCAGAAGCGGTCGCGGCTGTACGTCATCCCGGTCGCCGCGAATGCGGAAGGCAAGCGTCCTGTCCGCCGCTTGACCGGCGGCGACCTGCACGTGGGGGGCCTGCTGGGAGGGCGAAACTTCGACTGGTCTCCCGACGGCACGCGAATCGTCTTCACCCACCAGCCGACCCCCCTGGTCGATGACTGGCAGAAGACCGACCTTTCAATCGTGGAAGTCGCCACCGCCCGTATGACCCCGGTGGTCGCCACGGATGCCGCCGAAACGCAACCCGTTTTCTCTCCCGACGGCAAGCTGATCGTCTACACCGCCAGCGAAACGCCACCCCAGTGGGCCTTCGCCTCGCGGGTTTTCGTCGTCAAACCGACCGGACAGGAGTCGCGCCCCCTCGCCGAAACGTTCGACCTCAAGCCGGCGATCGTCGGCTGGTCGAAGGCGGGGGACGGCGTCGTCGTGTCCGAAGTCCAGCGCACGGTCAACCGCCTGTGGGCCCTCCCCCTCGATGGTTCGTCGGCGGTTGAGCTGTCGCCTCCGGGACTGATGGTCGAACAGCCGGCCATCAACAGCCGGCACACGCACGTCGGTTTCATTTCGCAGTCGGTCGACCAGGCGCCGGAAGCCTTCATCAGTCCCCTCGCTCCTTTCAAATCGCAACGGGTCAGCGCGGTGCAGGAACTTCCCCAGTTGCCGCTGGGCCAGACGGCGCCCATCCAGTGGAAATCGACCGATGGCCGCGAGATCGAAGGACTCTTGACCTTGCCCGTGGGCTACAAGACCGGGGAGCGGGCGCCGCTCCTGGTCATCGTCCACGGCGGCCCCACGGGGGTCTTCGTCCAGAACTGCATCATCGGCCGCAGTCCCTACCCCATTCCCGTGTTTGCCTCCAGAGGGTACGCCGTGCTGCGCTGCAACGTCCGTGGTTCGAGCGGCTATGGGAAGGAATTCCGGTACGCCAACTACAACGACTGGGGGGGCGGCGATTACCGCGACATCATCTCCGGAGTCGATCTCCTGATCGAGCAGGGAATCGCCGATCCGGACCGGCTGGGGGTCATGGGGTGGAGCTACGGCGGTTACATGACCTCGTGGATCATCACGCAGACGAAGCGTTTCAAGGCGGCTTCCGTCGGAGCCGGAGTGACGAACCTGATGTCGTTCACCGGCACCGCCGACATCAACGATTTCATTCCCGACTACCTGGGGGGCGAATACTGGGAGCAATTCGACCGCTGGCAGGCGCATTCGGCGATGTTCCACATTAAAGGAGTGACAACCCCCACGCTGATCCAGCACGGAGACAAAGACGTCCGCGTCCCGATCTCGCAGGGATACGAACTGCATAACGCTCTCCGGCGGCAGGGAGTCCCCGTCAAAATGGTCGTCTACCCCCGCCAGCCGCATGGCCTGCAGGAACCCAAAATGCAGCTCGACGCCATGGCGCGCAACGTCGAATGGTTCGATCACTACCTCGCCAGAAACGGCAAGTAAATGTACGTCAGGCTTACAGCCTGACAGCAGTGTGGAATCACATTTCGCAACCCGGAAACAAGGCCAACACGCTTGCATCGGATGGCGCACCCCGAGCGCTTTCGGAAACGGCCCGGGCGAAGGCAACTTTTCGGACCGAATGTTTTTTCGACCCGCCACGCCCGCGATCACCTGGAGCGCAATGCCATGAAAAAGCAATCCCCGCAGATCGACTGGTACTACCACCGCCCTGGCTGAATGACCTGCCGGCGCGCGCAAGAGTTCCTTGCCGAAAGAAAAACGCCCGTGGTCGAGCAGGTTCACGCCGGCAGGCAGAAGATCGGTCCCGCCGAGGCGGTGAAGCTGGCCCGTTCCGTCCGGCACGTCTTCGCCGCCAGGGGGAAGAAGCTCGTGCACTTCGACATGCAGCGCGACCCCCCCGCCGACGCCGAATTGAAAAAGCACCTGATCGGCCCGTCCGGCAATCTGCGGGCCCCGACCGCCCGCGCGGGCGACCGCCTGTTCGTGGGCTTTAATCCGGAAGAATACGCCGGCAGCCTGTGGGGAAAAGTACTTTCGCCTACTTCGCCTTCGTGATGAGCTTCAGCGTCTCGATCTTGATGACCGAGCTGGCGATCAGACCGGCGATCTCCCGGGCCGCTTCGTTCTTGCCCCCCCGCGAAAGCCGCACCGCCACGGCCAGCGCCGCGTTGTCACGGACTTCCCAGTCGCTGATGGCTTTCAGGGCCTGCGTCGCCCAATGCACGTCTCCCACGTTGGCCGCGTCCTTCGCCACCAGGGCGATCACGTCATCCCGCTCGCGCGGGTTGTGGAGCGCAGCGGCCGCCTGAAGCTGGCTGTCGAGGCTCGGCTTCCGTCTGTTCGGCTGGGCGAAGGGCTGAAAATCGCTCTGCGCGCACCCCGCGACGCTCAGCAGAGCAAAAGCAATGGCTGTGCCGATTATGAGCTGACGCATCATCATGTCTCGCCTCCGCGTGCGTTTCGATAAATCACCAAAGAATGCCTACCTTTCCTGCGGCGCGAGTCAAGCCGGCAAGGCTGTTTGCCGCTTCGGAGGAATCCTGTCAACGGCGGTGCACGACGGTTTTTCCGAAAGGGCATGATTTACCGCCCGGCCGGAACCGGATTGCCAGGTGCCGCTCAGTTGTGCCCGCCAGCATCGGCCGCAGTCGTTC
>JBLMWR010000126.1:0-4511 GCA_050257335.1 Deltaproteobacteria bacterium
CGAAGACGCTTCCAACCAGGCGGCTGTCTCGGTGACGCTGCCGGAATTCATCTGCCCCACCGATCAGGTCGGCGGAGGAGCTTTTCCGATCACCGACGCGGTCGGCAACGTGGTGATTCCCGCGGCGGCTCCGATGAGCTACGCCGCCACCGTCGGCGACGACAACAGCAAGGCCGACGCCCCTGCGGGGAATGGAACGTTTTACCGCAACAGCAAAACGCGGGTTGCGGATATCATCGACGGCACCAGCAACACGGTGCTCGTCGGCGACCGGGCCTGGGGCTTTACGAAAGGGAACTGGTGCGGGGCCCCGAACAACGGTTTGGTCAGGGCCGGTCCGTTCAACCCGTGGCAGTTCGCCACCGCGAACAGTCCCGTCTTCGTGCTCGTCCATAACAACTGGATCAATATCCTGACCGACAGCGACGGCGGGCTGGATGATTTCTCGAGCTTCCATACGGGGGGTGTGCAGCTCCTGTTCGCCGACGGATCGGTCCGGTTCATCGCGAACATCACGATCGACGGCCCATTGCGCCGGGCGTTCTGGGCCATGGGAACCCGTGCAGGACGCGAAGTGATCCAGGGGCTGGAATAGGATCGATTCGCGGAAAATGCCACCCGCTGCGACGGCAGATTGCCGAATGTCCAATTCCGAATCCCGGCGCGCCGGGAAAGAAATCCGAAATCCGAATGCGTAAGGGACATCGTCTGGCTCTGATCGTGCTCTTGCTTGCCGGCTGTGGGCCGCGCATTCCGGACGACTTCACTGTCTCGGGACAGACTCTGGACGACTGGCTGGAGGCGCTGAGCGACAGCCAGCCCGAGACCAGAGCGCGGGCCGTGCGGGCGTTGAGCAACGTCGGCCCCGACGTTCCGGAAGTCGTCCCGGCACTCATCGAGGCGCTATCCGACCCTGAGCCCGACGTTCGCCGCCAGGCGGTTCTGGCGCTCCTCAAATTCGGGCCGGGGGCACGCGCCGCGATTCCGGCGCTCACCGCGGCTCAAAGCGACGCGGACGAAACCGTCCGCGATCTGGCCGGGAAAGCATTACAGAAGATCGAGGGCGGGTAAGGGGAACGCGCCATCACCGCGTACGACAGGCCGAGTCTCTCAAACAACGCCGTCAGGGCCTTGAGAGTTCGAACGAGGTCGGTCATGGCTTTTTCCGCAGATGCGCCATGCCCTGAATGATTCGCCGGGTGCGATCATCGTTTTGCCGCCGCAAGAGTTCGAATGTAGCGGACCATGGAATGGCTGATCGGCACCATCCGCGACATAGTCGGCTGAACTGGCAATACGTCCGATCGCTGACCGGTCACTTTGTGTCGGGCACCAAACTCGTGGCATCGGCCTTTGGAAAGTTTTCGGGGATCGGCAGCGTCACTTTGCCGGTGGCGGCCCATTCGCAGCCGCGATTCATGACCGTAATGAAGCCCACGCAGCGGATGGCCCGCGTGTCGTTGCCCCCGACGTGCCCCATCACTGTGGTGAACACCCGCCCCTTGCCGTAGGGAATCCACCAGATCATGGGCTCGTGGGCCCCCGTGCCCCCCTTGTCTTTCGACGAGAAGGCGCTGGCCAGGATGTGCATGTCGGCCGCCGGGCCGCGCTGGCCGTGATACAGCTCGTCGTTGGCGTGCAGCCAGTGCAACGGCATTCCCTGCATGACGGGATGTTCGGGCTCGTGAACGTCGATGACGAATTCATGCTGGGGCCCATGCCCCGCCCCGGGCCCCTGTCCTTTTTCGGTTCGCACCGGTTTGCCCGCGTCGTCAAGAGTGACCCGGTCGCCGAAATCGTTGCCGCGCCACCCCAGCCCGATCATCCTGTTCCACTCGCCCCATTCGGGGAAGGCGTTGTTGGCGGCGTGAATGATGACCAGTCCTCCGCCATTCCCCACGAACTTCGCCAGAGCCACCCGCACCTCTGCGGGCCAGAGCTGGCCGTTGTAGTTGCTGAGCACGACGTTGTATCTGGAAAAATCAGGCCGGAACTGGTTCCAGTCGTCCTGGGGGGCATTGGCCGGCGGCGTGGTCGCCACTTCCACCGCGAATCGCCCGGTTTTCTCCAGCTCGGCCTTCATGGGCGGCGTCATCGCCTGCCAGTTGTGATTGTTCTGCCCGTCGATGATGAGCAGCTTCAGTTTTTCGGCCGCGCGGCCCGGCGACGCCATGGCGGCAAGCATGGTGAGCATCATGGCGGGAACGAAAGAGGACGATTTGAAACTCGACATGCGAGGGTCTCCTCGAAGTTCGGCGTGCGCGAAGCACGGAAAAGGCGAAGAACAACCGCGGATTTCGCGGATACGCGCGGATCGATACGTGCGAGGTGATCGTGCATCCGCGCGTATCAGCGCTATCCGCGGTTTAACTGCGTCTGGTCATTCGTGCCTCGGGTTTTTCTAAAAATTCGGAATTCGACGTCCGTCTTTTCACTCCGCCGCCTCGTTCTCGTACTCCCCCGACTGGGCCTCCTGCAGAAAGCGCAGTTGCGCCCGCAGGGGCGGAGCGTCTGGCTCGCGCGTGACCCGGCGGTAAGTGCCGTCGGGCCGCATCTCCCGCGCTTTGACGTTGTCCCCCAGCAGCGTCGGGAGAATGCGATGCAGCATCCGCCGCTTGAGGGCCGGCTCGATCAGCGGAAACATGATCTCCACCCGGCGGCGGAAATTGCGGGGCATCCAGTCGGCGCTGGCCAGCAGCACGTCCGCCTCGTCCCCCTGCCCGAAGACGTACACCCGGCTGTGTTCGAGAAACCGGTCGAGGATGCTGAACACCCGGATATTCTCGGAAATTCCCGGAATCCCCGGACGCAGGCAGCACGATCCCCGAATCAAAAGTTCGATCGGCACCCCCGCCTGCGAAGCCCGGTACAGGGCCTCGATCACTTCGGTGTCGACGAGCGCGTTGAGCTTGGCCGTGATCCGCCCGCCGGCGCCGCTTCTGGCCCGTTCGGTCTCGCGGGCGATGAACTCGAGAATCTTCCGCTGCAGGTCCTGCGGAGACACGGTGAACCGCTGCCAGACGTGGCCGTAGGAATAACTGGTCAGGAAATTGAACAGTGCGGTGGCGTCTTCCCCGAACCGCCGCCGGCAGGTGAACAGCCCGAAATCGGTGTAGATCCGGGCAGTGGTGGCGTTGTAATTCCCGGTTCCCAGATGGACGTAACGCCGCAGTTTTTCCCCTTCGCGCCGCACGACCAGGGTCACCTTGCAGTGCGTCTTCAGGTTTACGAATCCGTAGACGACGTGCACGCCGGCCCGCTCCATCTGCCGTGCCCATTTCACGTTCGACTGCTCGTCGAATCGGGCCAGCAGCTCCACGACCGCCGTCACGTTCTTCCCCTTCTCGGCGGCCGTGATGAGCGCCCGAATGACGGGGCTTTCGTTCCCGGCACGGTACAGCGTCTGCTTGATGGCCAGGACGTCGGGGTCTTCCGCAGCCTGCAGGAGAAAATCGACCACGCACTGGAACGATTCGTAGGGGTGATGGATCAGCACGTCCCGTTTGCGAATCGTGCGGAAAAGGTCCGCCCCTTCTTCCAGTCCCGCCGGACGCCGCGGCGTAAATGGCTCGTCGCGCAACTGCGGATGGCGTTCGAGCGTATTGTACCAATCCATGAAGGCCGTCAGGTCCAGCGGCCCGTCGATCTCGTACAGTTCGGGCGGAAGGAGCCCCATTGGTTTGCGGATCGATTCCAGCAGTTTTTCGCTGGTTGCGGCGGCGACCTCCAGCCGCACCGCCTCGCGATGCCGCAGCGCCTTCAGCCCCTCTTCCACGGCCTCCGAAAGATCGTGCAGCACCTGGTCGCCGTCGATGTCGAGATCGGCGTCGCGCGTCAGCCGCATCGTCGTCCAGGAGACGATTTCCGATCCGCCGAAGAGCTGACCCAGCCGCGAGGCCACGACCTGTTCCAGCAGAATATAGTGGTCTGCTTCTCCCGGAAAACGGATGAACCGCGGCAGCACGGTCGGTAATTGGACCACCGCCAGCAGCTTTTTCGGGGCCCCGGGGCGATACGCCTTCTGCTCGATGATGGCGGCGATGTACAGCCCGCGGCTGCGAAGGTGCGGAGTCGGGTGGCTGGGATCGATGGCCATCGGCGTCAGCACCGGAAAGACCGTCTGCTGAAAATACTCGTCGATGAACGCTTTCTGCTCGAAGGACAGGTCGGCCGGTTCCAGCAGCCGGATGCCCGCCTGGGCGAGCTGGGGAAGCACCTGCTCTTTGAGGCAGGCGTATTGCCGGGCAACCAGCTCGTGCGTCTTCGCGTGAACTTTCTGGAACTGCTCGTGAATGGAGAGCTGCTCGGGCATGCGGTCTTCGGGCTCGGCCAGTCCCTGCATCTGCGAGCGGAGCCCCGAGACGCGGACCATGATGAACTCGTCGAGATTGCTGCTGAAGATGCTGAGGAACTTCAGCCGCTCCAGCAGCGGATTCGTCTCGTCCTCGGCCTCTTCGAGGACCCGCGCGTTGAACTCGAGCCAGCTCAATTCGCGGTTGACGAAGTGCTCG
>JBLMWR010000127.1:0-3302 GCA_050257335.1 Deltaproteobacteria bacterium
GCATGGTGGTCTGCCGGCTGACGTGCTCGGCGGCCATCCCCCCGCATTCGGCGGTGCGCGCAGGCGCCTCTTTATGCGTCATCGACGCCAGCGTCCCGGTGAAGGCCAGCCGCTCACCGGCGAGCGGCGGAGCCTGGGGGAGGGGGGGCTGGCAGGAAGGAGAATCCATGGGCGAACGATTTTGGATTGCGGATGTGGGATTTCGGATTGCGGATTGCGGATTTGAATGGGGCGCACGTTCTCTTCAGTGATGGCCGAAATCCGGACTGTTCCCTTCAGGATATCCGCGATGGCGGCGGTTGAGTAGCGTTCTGGCGCCGGCGGAACTATAACAGCGGCGGCGTAGAAGCGGCATCCTGCCGCTTCAGCGATTCGACGGCCGAGCGTCCATCGCCGGCCGCACCGCCCCTGGTTGAGGCCGCAAGCGGAGCGGTGTCCGTCGATCGACATACCCACGGGGACCAACCTGTCGGTCGGTGCCCGCGCGTGGGCCTGGTTTTCTTCTTCTCTCGCACAAAATGTCCACTGATATGTCATCGCTCAAATCGACTGATCCTGCCGTGTGGGACGCGATCCGGCACGAAATGGCCCGCCAGCATGACGGGCTGGAATTGATCGCCTCCGAGAATTACACGAGCGCCGCAGTCCTCGAAGCCGCCGGCACCGTGCTCACCAACAAATATGCCGAAGGCTATCCCGGCCGGCGGTATTACGGCGGTTGCGAGTACGTGGACATCGTCGAATCGCTGGCGCGCGAGCGCGCGTGCCAGTTATTCGGGGCGGAACATGCCAACGTGCAGCCGCATGCCGGCTCGCAGGCCAACATGGCCGTGTATCTGACCGTTCTCAAACCCGGCGACACGTTCCTGGCCCTGAATCTGGCCCACGGCGGGCACCTGACGCACGGCATGAATCTCAATTTCTCGGGACAGTTGTACAACGCCGTCCACTACGGCGTCCGCGCGTCGGATCATCGCATCGACTTCGACCAGGTGGCGACCCTGGCCCGGCAGCACAAGCCGAAGCTGATCGTCACCGGGGCGAGCGCGTACCCGCGCGAGATCGACCACGCCCGGTTTGCCGAGATTGCCCGCGAAGTCGGCGCGCTGTTCATGGTCGACATGGCGCACTACGCGGGCCTGGTCGCGGCGGGGCTTCACAACAGCCCGGTTCCCGTCGCCGACTACGTCACGAGCACCTCGCACAAGACGCTCCGCGGGCCGCGGTCGGGGTTCATTTTGACGCGCGAGACTCACGCGAAGGCGATCGACAAGACGGTCTTTCCCGGCATGCAGGGAGGTCCGCTCGTGCATATCATCGCGGCCAAGGCCGTCTGTTTTCTGGAAGCGCTCCAGCCCGAGTTCAAAGCCTACGCCCGGCAGATCGTCGCCAACGCCAGAACGCTGGCCGAAACGCTGATGTCCGGCGGTATCAAGCTGGCCAGCGGCGGAACCGACAACCACCTGCTGCTCGCCGACGTCACCGCCATCGGGCTTTCGGGGGCGGTCGCCGAGAAGGCCCTCGACCGGGCCGGCATCACGGTCAACAAAAACATGATCCCCTTCGACCAGCGCAAGGCCCTCGACCCCAGCGGCATCCGCCTGGGAACCCCTGCGCTCACCACGCGCGGCATGAAAGAAGCCGAAATGAAGCAGGTGGGTGCGTGGATTCTGCAGGTCCTGCGAGCGCCCGATGACGCGGCGCTTGGCGACCGCGTTCGCGGCGAGATCCGCGAGTTCTGCAGGAGCTTTCCGGTGCCGGGGATTGCGCGAACCCAGCCGTAGGATGGGCTTCCAAGCCCGTCCGTTCCTGCCGCGTGGTCACGGACGACTGAACGGCCGCCGGTTCCAGCGGTTGATCCGGTCGATCGTCACGCACGGGCTGGGAAGCCCATGCTACAATCTCGGCACTCGTCGCTTTCCCGTTGACGGATTCGACGGAAAAATGCATCTTACGCTCCCTTGCATTCTTCCCGCCCTCGGAATTACGGACCATGCCCGATCTCGCCTGCGACACGGATGACCCGGCATCGCAACCCGCCTCGGTAACGCATCCCGAGCTGGGGCCGTATCAGATGTTCATGTTCGGGCTGGGGGTGTACGTGCTCCTGGCCCTGGCCGCCCAGACGTTTCTCCCCTTGAGCGAATCGACCGACGCCATTCTCGATCACGTCGACGACGGCATTTGCGTCATCTTCTTTTTCGATTTCTTCATCAGCCTGCATCGCGCTCCCAGCAAGCTCGGGTATCTCAAGTGGGGATGGATCGACCTGCTGTCGAGCATTCCCATGGTCGACATGTTCCGTGCCGGGCGGATCGCGCGGATCATCCGCATCCTGCGCGCCTTCCGCGGGGTGCGCTCGGGCCGTTTTCTGGCGGATTACCTGGTGCATCACCGGGCCAACGGGGCGTTTTTCGCGGTGGCCCTGCTGTCGATCCTGCTGGTGCTGTTTTCCAGCATTTCCATCCTGCAGTTCGAGAACACGAGAGAAGGAAACATCCGCACGCCGCAGGACGCCCTGTGGTGGGCTTTCGCCACGGTCACCACGGTGGGGTACGGGGACAAATTCCCGGTGACGACCGAAGGGCGAATGGTCGCCGCCGTGCTGATGACGGCGGGCGTCGGCATGTTCGGATCGTTCACGGGACTGGTCGCCTCGTGGATCCTGACCCCCACGAAGAAGGACACCGAGCAGGATTCCGAACTGGCCCGGCTCCGCGAGCGGGTCGAGGCGATTCAGCGGCACCTGACCGGCGGGGAGGCGGTCGAGCCCGCCGGCGACCCGAGGGATGCCGCCGAACTGGCGCAGCTTGCCGCCGCCTGGCCTTCGCTCCCCGCCCACGTCAAAGCGCGAATTCTCGCCGATGCGACGGGGCCGCACCGCGGCGCGGCGTGAATGAATAAATGCGGAATGCGGAACGGCAACCGCGAGTGAACATGGTCCTTTTGTCGTTCCCAGGGTCCGCTTGGGAACGGGGCAAGCGCAGCTCTGCTTCGCGTAGTCGTCTGCCCGTCCGCCAGAAACCTGACACGTTAAGCAGTCGGAGCACGTGCATCCCGCGGATTTGCCCCACTACATCCGGATTGACGACGATGGGCTGACGACAGCTCGCTGGCAAAATTCTTCCGAGGAGGTGCGCGGCGCGTTGCTGACGGCCGTCGCAATGTTCTATCTGAACATCGGCCTTTTCAACGAATACGTGCGGCTCAGCGTCGGAATGAACTCGGCACTCGATGCGTTCAGCAAGGAATACCACGGTCTGATCAGGAACGATCGGCGTGAATTGGACGGTGATTCCTTT
>JBLMWR010000128.1:0-4889 GCA_050257335.1 Deltaproteobacteria bacterium
GTGATGTTCATATGCAATCACTGCCCCTACGTGAAGCACGTCCGATCAGGTCTCGCGCAGCTCGTCAAGGAATACCAGGCGCAGGGCGTTGCGGCGGTCGGCATCAGTTCGAACGACGTGAAAAGTTACCCCGACGACAGCCCGGCGAAGATGGTGGTCGAGGTGAAGGAGGCCGGGTATACGTTTCCCTACCTCTACGATGAATCGCAGGCGGTGGCCCGCGCCTATCAGGCCGCGTGCACCCCCGATTTTTTCCTGTTCGACCGCGAGAGGCGGCTCATCTACCGCGGCCAGCTCGACGACAGCCGGCCCAGCAACGGGATCCCAGTCACCGGCAAAGACCTGCGCGCCGCCCTCGACGCGGTCCTCGCCGGCACGCCGGTCCCCAAAGATCAGAAAGCAAGCATCGGCTGCAACATCAAGTGGAAACCGGGGAACGAGCCGAAGTACTAATTCTGGTCACCGGGCTGCGGGGACGAGAGGCGCTGCCGCAGGTAGGCGGCCCTCGCGGCGTTGCGGTCGGCGGAGTCGAGGCTGGTTTTCCTCAGCTTCTGCAGGTGGGCGGGCTGCGTGTGAATAAAGAGCTCGTTGACCGTGGGGATCGGCAGATCGTCGATGAGCCCCAGGTTTACCCCCATCCGCACACTCGAGAGCAGGTGCATCGTCTCTTCTGAGCTGATCGACTGGGCCGACTTGAGCGTGCCATAAGCGCGCGAGATCTTGTCGTGCAGCGCCTGCCGGCTCTCTTTGATGAGCGCCTGCCGGACCTTGCGTTCGTACGAAATGATGTTCGGGACCACTTCCTTGAGCTTCTTCAAAAGCTGCTCTTCGCTGTTCCCGAGCGTGATCTGGTTCGAGATCTGGTAGAAATCCCCCATGGCCTGGCTCCCCTCGCCGTACAGGCCCCGCACGGCCAGGCTGATTTTCTGCAGCGCCTGGAAGACCTTCTGGATCTCTTTCGTGAGGACGAGTGCCGGCAGGTGCATCAGCACGCTGACGCGGATCCCCGTGCCCACGTTCGTGGGACAGGCGGTAAGGTACCCCAGCTCTTCGTTGAAGGCGTATGTGACGCGCTCTTCGAGCAGATCGTCGATGCGGCTGATCTCCCCCCAGCACGAGTCGAGCTCGAAGCCGCAATGCAGCACCTGGATCCGCAGGTGGTCTTCTTCATTCACCATCAGGCTCACGTTTTCCTGACGGGTGAAGCAGACGCCTCGCGAGCCGTGGCTTTCGGCCAGCTCGCGGCTGATGAGCTGCCGCTCGACCAGAAACTGCCGGTCGATCCCCTCGAGCTGATTGATGTCGAAATAGTTGAGCTGTCCGCCGAATGAAAGATCGACAACGTTTTCGTGCAGGGTCTTTTCGATTTCGGCGCGGACAGCGTCGTCGGCCCGGCTGAGGAAGGGAAACTGGGCGAGATTGCGGGCCAGGCGGATGCGGCTGGAAATGACAATATCGGCGTCGGGACCTTCTCCCCGCATCCACTCGCCGCGCATCTGAATCAGTTCCTTCAGTTCCACGATCGAGTCCCTCTACTCCGAGGTTTCCTGAGTGATCCGGCCTTCCAGTTCCTGAATCTGATCACGGAGGCGGGCGGCTTCTTCATACGACTCTTCGGCCACGGCCAGTCGCAGGTCATTCCGCAGTTTGATGAGCTGGTAGCGCTTCTGGCTGTCGTCGGGAGCCCGCTTGGGGAATTTGCCGCAGTGATGCGTGTCGCCGTGAATGTTCTCGAGCAACGGCAGAAGCTCTTCACGAAAGGCGCTGTAACAGTGGGCGCATCCCAGCCGCCCCTGGTTGCGGAACTCGCGAAACGTCATCTTGCACGTGGGGCAGACGAGCTTCTCGAGCTCTTCCAGCTCGGCCTCGCCCAGGCCCGCCGGAGGCTTGATCAATCCACCGGGCCCAGCTTCGGCGGCTTCACCCTCTGGATTTTGCAGGTATGCCTGAGCGCATTCCTCGCACAGATGCAGTTCGTGGGCCTCTCCCTTCACCAGTTCGGTGATGTGCAGCGTGGCTACCTTCGGGCAGCGGTGGCACTTCATGAAATCTCGCCTTGAGGAAGAGTGGCCCGGGGAGTCTCGACGCAGCTTGGACAAAAGCACGCCAAGTCTGCTAAATTCGTCTCAATTCGTTGGTAATTCTAGCCGGCCGCCGACTTGTGTCAAGCGCTTCGGATTGTACCTGGATCAACGTAACCGCCGACAATACTTACGGATGTGGCGACGCGCCCCCGCGGTCGGCCCTGCCAGTCATGAACCGCTACTCCCCCGATTTCGCGACCTTTCAGCGGCTTGCCAGCCAATCCGATCTGGTTCCGCTGTACCGTCAACTGGTCAGTGACACGCTCACCCCGGTCAGCGCCTATTGCCGGATTCAGCAGGGAGAATGCGGATTTCTCTTCGAAAGCGTCGTCGGCGGCGAGCGGATCGGCCGCTACAGTTTTCTCGGGGCCGATCCCTTCCTGAGGATCGATGCCTTTGGGAATCGCGTCGTCGTCACCACCCCGGAAGTGAGCGAAACTCGTGAGGTCGCTGACCCGCTGCGCGAACTCGAGTCGCTGCTGGCTGGCTACCGGGCCGTACACGTGCGCGGGCTGCCGCGGTTCTGCGGCGGCGCCGTGGGCTATGCGGGCTACGACGTCGTCCGATACACCGAACATCTGCCGAACGCCCCGCATGACGATCGGGGCCTGGCCGACCTGTCGTTCGCCTTTTACGACCGGATGGTGATTTTCGACCAGATCAACAAGACGATTCTGGTCGTGGCCCACGCCCGCACGAAAGGGGGAGACCTGAGGGAGCAGTACGAGGAGGCGTGCCGGCGGATCGACGAAACGTGCGTCCGGTTGCAGCGGGGAACCGATGACCTGGAACTGGCCGACATCGCGCTGACGGGCGAACCGACTCTCAACTGGACATCGAACTTCTCGCGCGACGGGTTCGAAGAAGCGGTCGAGAAGTGCAAGGAGTACATCCGTGCCGGAGACATCTTTCAGGTGGTGCTCAGTCAGCGTCTGGCCGTCCAGACCAGAGTCACTCCGCTTGACATCTACCGCGCGCTGCGAGTTGTCAACCCCAGCCCGTTCATGGTGCTGCTGCGAACGCAGGCTGTCAATCTCGTGGCCAGCTCGCCGGAAATCATGGTGCGCGTCGAGGATGGCACGGTGACGATCCGGCCCCTGGCTGGAACGCGCAAGCGCGGCGCGACCGACGAAGAAGACCGCCGGCTCGAACAGGAACTGCTCGCCGATCCCAAGGAACGGGCCGAGCACGTGATGCTCGTGGACCTGGCCCGCAACGACCTGGGGCGGGTGTCGAAATATGGCAGCGTACAGCTTTCGGACGTAATGAAAGTCGAACGCTACAGCCACGTGATGCACATCACGTCAAACGCCACGGGGAAGCTGGCCGAAGGAAAGACGGCTCTGGATGCGCTGCGGGCCGGGCTCCCCGCGGGGACGGTATCCGGAGCCCCCAAAGTGCGGGCCATGCAGATCATCGATGAATTCGAGCCGCACCGGCGCGGCCCTTACGCCGGGGCCATCGGCTACATCGACTTCACGGGCAACATGGACACCTGCATCGCCCTGCGAACACTGGTGATCCAGGGACAGACGGCGTACGTGCAGGCGGGCGCAGGGATCGTCGCCGACAGCGTCCCCAGCACCGAGTACCAGGAAACGCTCAGCAAGGCCAAAGGGCTGCTCAAGGCGATTGAAGTCGCCGAAACACAGCTCGCAAAGAGCCCGCCGACCCGTGTTTAGCCGCGTGGACTTGCCCCGCGCACGTCGAAATGCCACGCCTTTCGCAAAAAGGCTCAGGGCGTGTCACCCACCCCGCGACTTACGTCCCGGGCTCGTCTCGCCTATTCCGAACTCCGAATTCCGCGTTCCGAATTCCTTTCACTTCCCCTTCGGGTCGAGATTCGCCTTCAACTCTTCCGGCGTGACGTGCGAGTCGACGCCGTTGGCGGGCACCTCGGCACTGGCGGTCCAGAGCAGAGCGTTCAGGAACAGCTTGCGGAAGTTGTCATCCCCCCAGTTGCGGTGAAAGTGGCCGCCGGTGAAGCCGAAGCCGCGGCCGCCGTCGTCGCGCTCGACGGCCCACGCGACGTGCTGCGGCTGGCCGATCTTCTCGCGGACGAACTTATTGCCGCTGTGCGGACCGTCGGGCCGATCGAGCGTGCTGGCCGGAGGGATCGCCGTCAGGATCGGCGTGACGTGGTTCATGTTCTCGCGAAACCGCATGTGGTAGTACCACTCGTCGTTGATCTCGAAGGGCTTCACGCCGCGCGTAATCGGATGCTCGGGCAATTTGTCGAACTTCGCCGTCCAGTGCGGGTTGACCGACCAGTGCATCTCGAAGTAGCCGCCGATCCAGTCGAGCAGCTCGGGCCCGCCGCGTTCCCTGGGGACTTCGACGGCGTAATGGGCGCAGGCGATGCCGACTCCCTGCCTGACGAGCTTGTTGAGCTGCAGCAGATGGTCTCCCTGAATGATGGGGTGGCCCGCGCCGCCGTCCATGTAGAACAGAATCGCGTGGGCGTTGTCGAACGCGCTGGGGTCACTAGGCCAGCCGTTCAGGTAATGCACGGCCAGAACCCCGGGGACTTTGTCGAGGCACTTGTGCAAAAGCTGCACGCCCGCGTTGAATTCATGATCGCCGGGGCCGTGGCTCCGGGCGCCGGCCACCAGCACGATTTTCTTCGTTCCTGCGGTCAGCTTCGTCCGCTTGATGCGGATGTTCCTGAACTGCACCGTCATTGCCGGCCCGGCGTGGAGTTGCAGGGCCAGAATTCCCGACATGGCCCGCTTCTCGGGCTGGTTGTCGGTGACCTCCGCCGTCACCTTGCCGTTGATGACGTGCTTCAAATGATTTCCCTGGGCG
>JBLMWR010000129.1:0-2684 GCA_050257335.1 Deltaproteobacteria bacterium
GCGCGGCCGGCTCGACGACGACGCCTGCACGGCAAAGTTCGGCGGGCTCAATCTCAACGCGAGGCAGCTCCGCCGGACGGATCGCATCGTGCTGACGGCGTGCGGCACGAGCTGGCACGCCGGCCTCGTCGGCGAATACCTGATCGAAGAATTCGCCCGCATCCCGGTCGAAGTCGAATACGCCAGCGAGTTCCGCTATCGCAATCCGCCGATGTCCGACACGACGATGGTGTTCGCCATCACGCAGAGCGGCGAAACGGCCGACACCCTCGCCGCCATGCGCGAAAGTCAGCGCAAGGGGCACCACACGCTGGCGATCTGCAACGTCGTCGGTTCAACCATCGCCCGCGAGGCCGACGGCGGAATCTACCTGCACGCCGGCCCCGAAATCGGCGTCGCCTCGACCAAAGCCTTTACCTCGCAGGTCACGGTGCTGATGCTGCTGGCGTTGTACCTGGGCCGATCGCGGCACCTGTCGTACCCGGCCGGCAGAAGCATCATGAAGAGCCTGCGGGAGATGCCTGGCGTCATCCGCCGGACGCTCGCCTGCCACGACGCGGTCAAGGAAATCGCCCGCAAGTATCACGGAGTCGAGAACTGCCTGTATATGGGGCGCGGGTACAATTTTCCCGTGGCGCTCGAAGGGGCCCTCAAGCTCAAAGAAATCAGTTACATTCACGCAGAGGGATATCCGGCGGCCGAAATGAAGCACGGCCCCATCGCACTCGTCGATGAGAACACCCCCAGCGTTTTCGTCATTCCGCAGGGGGACATGTACCCCAAAGTGATGAGCAATCTCGAAGAAGTGAAGGCCCGCCAGGGCCCCGTGATCGCCATCGCCTGCGAGGACGACGAAAAGATCACCCGCATCGCCGATGACGTGATCTACGTTCCCAATGTCGAAGACTGCCTGCAACCGCTGGTGGCGGTCGTCCCGCTGCAGCTTCTGGCGTACCACATCGCGCTGCTGCGCGGCTGCAATGTCGACCGCCCGCGAAACCTCGCCAAGAGCGTGACGGTCGAATAAGCGATCGGCCACGAACTGCCTCTCACCTTCTCCCCCTTAGCAAGGGGGCGAGGGGGGGCGGGTCATCGACAATCGAGTCACACACGCGCGACAACGAATTGAAAAATGAGAATTATAAATTTCAAATTGAAAATTTGAGCGGCGCTGCACAAAGCTATTTTTCAATTTGCATTTTACAATTTTCAATTTACATTTTTTTCACCCGCGCGGCGCGCCCCAGTGGCTGCGGTACGCGCGCGACAGCAGTCGATTCGCCTCGTCGTCTCCCGGGCACGTTTCCGTCGCCGGATCGAACCGCAGCGACCTCCCCAGCCGGCAGGCAATGTTTCCCAAGTGGCACAGCGCGCTCGAAAGGTGTCCGATTTCGATCTCAGCGTTGAGCTTTGCCGTCCCGCGCACGGCGTCGCCGAAATTGACGACGTGGGCGTTTTCGTCCTGCGCCTGCCCCACGATCTTCACGTCGACTTTTTCATTGCGATCGCCGAGGACCTGCACCTTGCCTCGCCGGCTCAGAAACATCTGCCCGCGCGTGCCGTAGAACTCGACGCCGCTGTCGACGTTATAGGGATAATTCGTGGACCACAGCCTCTGTTCGTAGATCAGGAGACGACGGTGCCCCGGTTTTCCGTCGCCGGGGTATTCGAAGGTGACCTGCTGCGTATCGGGAAACTGCTGGTCGTCGTCGAAGAAGAACTTTCCGCCGACGGCCGAAACAAGCGACGGATGAGTTTCGACGCCCAGCCCCCAGCGGGCGTAGTCGATGTCGTGGACACCGTCGTTTCCCATGTCGCCGGTGCCGAAATCGAACCACCAGTGCCAGCCGCCGTGCACGCGGTTCGCCTGGTAGGGAACCATCGCCGCCGGCCCGACCCACAGATCGTAATCGAGGTTCGGCGGCGGGTCCGACGGCTGCTGATGACCGATCGAACTCCTCCGCTGGACGTTCCACGCCCGCGTCGCCAGCACCTCGCCGATGGCCCCCTCGCGGAGCATCCGCACAGCTTCGCTCATCATCTTCGTGCTGCGGCTCTGCGTGCCGTGCTGCACGAGCCGTTTGTTTTTGCGCGCGGCCTCGACCAGCAACCGCCCTTCACGGACGTTGTGCGAGCATGGTTTCTCGACGTACACGTGCTTGCCGGCCTGGCATGCCAGGATGGCCGCGGGAGAATGCCAGTGGTCGGGAGTGGCGACCAGCACGGCATCGACGGCCGGGTCGTCGAGGAGCTTGCGCATGTCGGCGACGGCGTGTGCGGCCGGCACGCCGAATTTCTCGGCCGCTTTTCCTCTCCGGGCCGCGTCGGGGTCGCAGACCCAGGCGACATCGGCCTGCTTCTGCGCGCGGAAGACGTCGGCCACGTGCGTCCCGCGTCCGCCGCAGCCGATCAGCCCGAGGACCAGGCGCTCATTAGCTCCGAGCGCTCCCAGCGCCGGCGCCGCGAAGAGCGCCGCCGTCCCCGCCGCCGAGCCCGCCGTCTGTTTCAGAAACGTCCTGCGCGTCGAATCGGACATGATGGGCTCTCCTGATTTTTATTCTGCAGTTTCCGTCTCGCCGCGCAGTTCCTTCCCCAGCAAGCTGTGGCGCCGGCCGTACGAAAAATAGATAATGAGCCCGAGCACCAGCCAGCCGATCAGCCGCGCCCAGTTCGCCGCGGGAAGC
>JBLMWR010000130.1:0-3229 GCA_050257335.1 Deltaproteobacteria bacterium
GGCTCGGCGTCGTGCTGTGGAGCCTGATCGGCCTGGCCTGCGCTCTACAAGCGTACGAGATTCCCAATCGCGGGATCGACCCCGACGAGCTGGAACATCTGCACGCCGCCTGGTGCGTTTCACGCGGCGACGTCCCCTATCGGGATTTCTTCGAGCATCACGGACCGGCCCTGTATTACCTGCTGCTCCCCCTCTTCAAGCTGTGCGGACCGCGGCTTGCCGTCCTGTGGCTGGGGCGGCTCGCAATGTGGACCTGCGGCCTGGCGACGCTGATGCTCATCGGCGGGCTCGTTCGCCGCTGGGCCGGCGGAGCGGCCGGACTCGTCGCCATGTCGCTTCTGGCGTGGACAACCGTGTTCCATTCGAAAGCGATTGAACTGCGACCCGACGTGCCGGCGATGCTGCTGCTCATGCTGGCCGTCTGCCGGTTCACGTACGCCAGCGGCGGGGGCTCGTGGCGGAGATTCCTGCACGTGGGACTGCTCGCGGGCCTGGCGACGCTTTTCACGCAAAAGAGCACCGTGCCCGCGGCGGGAATCGCGCTGGCCGCCTGTCTGGACCGCATCGTCACGCGCGATCCGAAAGAAGAAAGCCCCGCAACGGTCGTGGCCCGGGTTGCCATCCCCATCACCGCCGGAATCGCGGCCGTCTGGGGAACCGCCGGGCTGCTGTTTTCGCTGGCAGCAGCGTGGCGCGAGTTCTGGTATTCGACGTGGTGCCAGCTCTGGCTCTGGCCCGTCCCCAGCCGCCCCTGGGAAAACCTGCGTCCGACCCTGGCTGGAGACCTGACCCTCTGGGTCGCCGCCGCCTCGGAAATCGCAGCTCTTCTGAAGAACGTCCGCGCGCCCGAAACGTGGAAAGAGCAGCGCGGCGTGGCAGCAATTGTCGCCGCCGTCTGCATCGTGTCGCTGGCCTTCGTCAAAGCGAGCTACCCGCAGTTCTACCTGTTGTGGATGCCGCTGCTGGCGGCGCTGGCGGCCGCGCGGATCGTCGCCTGGTGCCGCCGCCCGGCTGCCGGGTGGCGATTGTCCGTCGCCGTCGGCGCGGGTTTGCTGACCTGCCTGGCCGAGATCCTCCTGTGCGAGCGGGCCTTCGTTCTCGCCGATCGAGGCAGCTTGCCGCACCTGGCCCGGGTCGTGCCGTTGATCGCACCCCTGTCGATCGGGACCGCCCTGGTGCTGGGCCTGGCGGCCTTCGCCTCCGCGAGGAGGAACTGGACGGCCTTCGTCAGTTTTCTCGCAGGACTGGGGATGGGCTACGGCGCACTCCGTAACGTCGATCGCGCGCTCTGGTCGAACGGCGATCAGGTGGCCGCAATTGACGCCGTCAACCGGCAGGTTCCCACCGACGGCCGGGTGCTCGACGGCTACACCGGGTACGCCGCCCTGCGGCCGCACGCCTGGTATTACTGGTGGATCAACGAGTATTCGCTGGCCCTGGTTCCGGAAGAGGAACGGGAGGTGCGGCTGCCCGCATTGCTGAAAGAGTCCCCGCCGGCGGCCGTGCTGTTCGACACAAACGTCAACCTTCTGCCCGGATCGGTGCAGGAGTGGATCCGCGACCATTACGAGCCGGCCGAACCGCCCCCACTGTGGTTGCCGCGCCGCCGCTCGTCATCGCGGCTGGAGCCGGATTGACGGGTGGCAGGCGGCTCAGTTTCCCCCGCGATCTCGATCGTTTCTGGTCGCCTGAAGGAGTTCCTGCGAAACTCTCCCCCGGCGGCGGTGTTGAGAGTCTGGATCACTGCCTCTTCCCCGGAGAACCCATGAATCGCTCCCGATGGCTTCCGCTGCTGGCGCTGCTCGCTGTTCCCTGTCTGGCCGGGGCCGACTGGCCTGAATTTCGCGGGGCAAGCGGCGCGGCGACCAGCGACGACGTGGGCCTTCCCGACCATTGGGACAAATCGACCAACCTTCTCTGGAAGGCGAAGCTCCCCGGTCAGGGAGCGTCGAGCCCCATTGTCTTCGCAGATCGGGTTTACGTCACGTGCTGCAGCGGAGAGCCGGGCAAGCTCGTCCGGCACCTCGTCTGCGTGAACCGCAAGGACGGAAACATCGTCTGGACGAAGGAGATCCAGAGCAACACGCCCGAGGCCCCTTACAACGGGATGATGACGCAGCATGGGTACGCCTCGAACACTCCCGCGACTGACGGCAAGCGGATTTACGTCTTCCTCGGCACGGCTGGCGTCTACGCCTTCGATCTCGACGGCAAAGAACTGTGGAAACACAGCGTCGGCAACGGTACGGACCAATGGGGGACGGGGAGTTCCGTGCGCCTCTTCGACGACCTGGTGATCGTGAACGCGGCGATCGAAGCGAGCAAAGTCGTCGCACTCGATAAGGCGACCGGCGAGGAGAAGTGGAATTTTCGCGTCGCCCGGAGATCCTGGAGCACCCCTGCCGTCGTTGAGACCGCCGGACGCAAGGAGCTTGTGGTCAGCTCCGAAGGGCGGATTTCCGGACTCGACAAGAACGGCAAGGAGATCTGGCATTGCGAGGGCTTGCGCGGATACACCTGCCCCAGCGTCATCCCCGGAGACGGCGTGGCGTACGTCTGCGGCGGCGGCCCGCAGGGGATGACCCAGATCGCCGTCCGCGGCGGCGGAACCGGCGACGTCTCCGCGACGCACGTACTCTGGCGCGAGCGCGGCGGAGCAAACGTCCCCACGCCGGTCGTCTACAAGGGGCGTCTGTTCGGGGTCCTCGACCGTGGCATCGCCTTCTGCCTCAATGCCGAGACCGGAAAAGCCGACTATCAGCAGCGCCTGCAGGCGAGCCTGGAACCTCACGCAGGTCAGGAACTCAGCGTGCAGCCCGTCGTCTTCCAGCCTCCCGGCGGACGCGGGCGCCGCGGCATGGGACGAGGTGGCTTCCCCGGCGGTGGTTTCGGCGGCGGCCTGTCGTTCTACGCTTCGGCCGTCGCGGCCGACGACAAGATCTTCATCCCCAGCCGCACCAGCGGCGTCTTCGTCCTTGCCGCCGGCCCGGAATTCAAGCTCCTCGCCTGCAACAAATTCGAGGGGGACGACAGCCGCTTCGACGGCACCCCCGCGATCAGCGACGGCCAGATCTTCCTGCGCTCGAATCAGTACCTGTACTGCGTGGGCAAGAAATGATCCGTGGGGCTGCGGCTCCGGCAGGGGCTGCGCGCTGACCTCGCACGCTCGGCCAACGACCAAACACGTGAAGAACAGCCGGCGGAAGAACAATCCGGGCATGCCGGGGGT
>JBLMWR010000131.1:0-4813 GCA_050257335.1 Deltaproteobacteria bacterium
CGGCGGTTCATCCGCGCGTAGCGGGGTCACTCCGTGACTCCGCGGTCTGGGCGTACAATCGCTTCCGAGGGCCTGCGCCGGGGTTTTCGCGTAACGAGCCGCAAAGCGCAAGGAGGCGCAAGTGCAGTTCTCGGGTCGGATGTGCGAGTGGCACGGGAGCCCGACCGGTCACGGAGTGACCGGGCTACGAACGGCTCCTTGACGCTCATTCCAGGCACTTCTACACTCCAGATAACAGGAATTCTGGAGAATCATTTCGTGCAAATCGTGATGAACGGCGACCCGCGGGAAATCGAGCCGGGAATGACCGTCGCCCGGCTCCTCGATGCGATGAAAATGCAATCCCGGTATGTTGCGGTCGAGCGCAACTTCGAGCTGGTTCCGCGCACGCGACATGCGGAGTGCATCCTCGAAGACGGCGATACACTGGAAATCGTGACGCTCGTGGGAGGGGGTTAGAGTCGATGACTGTCGAGTTGCATGCCGATGCGCCGCTCGTGCTGGGAAATCACACCTTCGAATCGCGGCTGATCGTCGGCACGGGAAAATACGCCACGTACGACCTGATGCGCGACTGCCTCGAGGCCAGCGGAGCGGAAGTCATCACGGTCGCAGTCCGCCGCGAACGGCTCATCGACAAAGAGGGAAGGAACATCCTCGATTTTCTCGATCTGTCGCGATACACGATCTTGCCCAACACGGCCGGGTGTTTTTCGGCTGACGACGCGATCCGCGTCGCGCGGCTCGGGCGCGAAATTCTGCAGGGGCTGGAAAACCCCGGCGCCGACTGGGTGAAGCTGGAGGTGCTCGGCGACAAGAAAACGCTGCTCCCGGACCCGGTCGCCACGCTGAAAGCCACCGAACAGCTCGTGGCCGACCGTTTCCAAGTGCTGTGTTACACGACCGACGACCCGATTACGGCAAAGCGACTCAAGGAGGCCGGGGCGACCTCGGTCATGCCGGCCGGCAGCCCCATCGGCTCCGGTCAGGGGATTTTGAACCCCAACAACATTCGCATCTGCCTGGAGTATCTGAAGGAAGACGATCCGAACTATCCGGTGATCGTCGACGCCGGGGTGGGGACCGCCAGCGACGTCAGCTTCGCGATGGAGCTTGGCTGTGATGGCGTGCTCTTGAACACGGGCATCGCCGGGGCTCGCGACCCGCTCACCATGGCCCATGCGATGCGTCAGGGAGTGATCGCCGGCCGGCTGGCGTATCTGGCCGGCCGGATTCCGCGTAAACTGTATGCGACGGCATCGAGCCCGGAAACCGGCGTGATTTCGGCCCTGCCGCGGTAACTGTTTGCCCCCTGAGATGCCCGATCAATTCTTTTCACTCGCCGGCAAAGTCGCCCTCGTCACCGGAGCCGGACAGGGGATCGACGAAGCGATTGCCCGGCGGCTGGCGGCGGCCGGGGCGAAAGTGGGGGTGTTTGACCTCAGCGAATCCTCTGCGACCGAGGTCGCCAGCCAGATCGGCGGTGTCGCCCTGGCGGGGGACGTGACTCGCGAGTTCGACGTGGCGTCGGCAGTGGCGCATCTTGCCGCGCATGCCGGACCCGTCGATATTCTCGTCAACAACGCCGGAATCATCGGTAAAGTCGGCCCGATCGCCGACGTCAGCCGCGCCGATCTCGAAGAGGTCCTCGCCATCAATCTCGTCGGGCCTTTCCTGCTATCGCGGAGCGCGCTGCCGGCGATGCTGGCGCGAAAGTACGGGCGGATCGTCAACGTCGCGTCGATCGCCGGGAAGGAAGGGAACCCGAACCTGATCCCCTACAGTGTCTCGAAGGCGGCCCTGATTGCGCTCACCAAGTCGCTCGCGAAAGAGGTTGCCGGCAAGGGGGACATCACCGTCAACAGCATCAGCCCGGCGGTGATTCACACGCCGATGATGGACGCTCTCCCGGTGGCGACGCGGGACTATATGGTCTCACGCGTGCCGCTCGGGCGGCCGGGGACGTCCGAAGAAGTCGCGGCCCTCGTCCATTATCTCGCCAGCAGCGAGGCCAGCTTCACCACTGGCCAGTGCTACGACATCTCCGGCGGCCGGGCGACGTACTGACTATGCCTGATGAACCCGTTCGTCTTTCGAAGCTCATGGCTCAGCGCGGGATGTGTTCGCGCCGCGAGGCCGACGAGTATATCAGCCGCGGGCTGGTGTTCGTGGACGGCGTCAAGATTGACACGCTCGGCACCAAAATCCTGCCCCACCGGACGATTGCTCTGGCCGAGGCCGCGCGCCAGCAGCAGGAGTCGCTCGTCACGATTCTGCTGAATAAGCCGATCGGCTACGTCTCCGGGCAGCCTGAGAAAGGCTATAAGCCGGCGGTTGAGCTGATTACGCCTGAGAACCGCGCGGCGGAATTCGAGGGGCCGGTGTTTCGCAAAGAGCACCTGCGCGGCCTGGCCCCCGCGGGCCGGCTCGATATCGATTCCAAAGGGCTGCTCGTCTTCACCCAGGACGGCCGGCTGGCGAAGCAACTTACAAGGGAGAACTCGCAAATCGAGAAGGAGTATCTGGTACGCGTCGAGGGGGAGCTTGACGATTCGGGACTGGCCCTGTTGCGGCACGGCCTGTCGCTGGACGAGAAGCCCCTTCTTCCGGCACGGGTGGAGTGGATCAACCCGCACCAGTTGCGGATCGTCCTCGTCGAAGGCCGAAAGCGGCAGATCCGCCGGATGTGCGAGCAGGTAGGGCTCAAAGTTACCGGCCTCAAACGGGTCCGCATCGGCAGCATCCCTCTGGGCAAACTCCCCGAAGGCCAGTGGCGCTACCTGCAGCCCGGCGAAGCATTCTAGGTTTCCGTGCCATGGGCTTCCAAACCCGTGCATATTGAGAGAGACGTCGACTGGCTTGAACGGAGCATCAATTATCCGCCGGCTACCGCGAAATTACTCAATGCGACTCGTCACCTACCTGTGGGTCTCCCCGGTGACTGTTTGCGCTCTGTCGCTGGTCCTGCTGGGACTCCTCACTGGGGGACGTGCCGGGATGGTCTGGGGCGTCGTTGAGGTCCATGGCGGGCTCGTCGGCTGGTACCTGCGGCGAGGGATGCCCTGGTTTGGGCCGGCCGCAGCGATGACGCTGGGGCATGTCATTCTCGGCCGCGACGCCGATTGTCTCGACAGCAGCCGCGAGCACGAGCACGTCCATGTTCGGCAGTATGAGCGCTGGGGGCCATTCTTCATCCCGGCGTATCTGGCCGCAAGCGTGTGGTGCTGGCTGTGCGGGTACGATGCCTACTTCGACAATCCGTTCGAGCGCGAGGCGTACGACGCAGATGAGAAACGAGGGTCGGCGTGAGGAGCGACGCTACCGATCCTGGTTCGCCCCGCCAGAGGGCTTGCGTCCCCCCGCTCGCCAGGACGGTCAGCGCGGCAGGAATTGAATCAGCCCTTCAGAACCGCGCCTGGCGGGAGGCGAGGTATTCCACCAGCGCCTTGTCGAACGGCATGCTCGTATTGAGCCCCACGTAATCGATGCCGGTCGAAAAGCATTCGCGGCGGTAGGTTTCGCACAGCTCGCGCACGGCATCGAGATAGTCGGCCTTCATCCCGTCGGCATCGACCATCAGCGTCTCGCCGCTTTCCGGCTCACGGAAGTCGATCAGACCGCGGAACGGGAAATGCACCTCGGCCTCGTCGAGGATGTGAAACAGAATCACGTCGTGGCCGCGGTGACGCAGTTGTTTCAGCGTCTTGATCGTCGGCTCGGGATCGGCAAGCAAATCGGAGAAGAGCATGATCAGACTGCGGTGGCGGATCATCGCCGCGACGTTCTGAAGGTTTTTCGCGATTTCGGTCGGGCCCGTCGGCTTGAGCTTCGAGAGGATCGCCAGAATATTCCCGAGCTGCGTCCGTTTGCTGCGGGGAGGCAGGCTGTGCCGGATCTTATCGTCAAACGTAATCAGCCCGACCGGGTCCTGCTGATGAATCATCAGGTACGCGAGAGCCGCCGCCAGACAGATGCTGTAATCGAACTTCGTCAGCTCCTGCCGGTAGGTATATGCCATGCTCTCCGACAGGTCCATCAGAAGATAGCCGGTAATGTTGGTCTCGGCCTGATACTTCTTGACGTAATACCGATCGGTCTTGGCGAAGACGAGCCAGTCGATGTCTTTGAGATCGTCTCCCTGGGCATAACGGCGGTGCTCGCTGAACTCGACGCTGAACCCGTGGAACGGGCTGGCGTGAAGGCCGCTCAGGAAACCTTCGACGATGAACCGCGCCCGCAGATCGAGCCGCGCCACTGTGCGGATCACTTCGGGCTTGAGATACGACTCGGCGGCAGGCATCGGCGTGTGCGAAGTGAGGTCGCGGGACGAATGAGGACTCTGGAGAATTGTAACAGAAGCGCCCGGCCGGGAAGAGGGGGACAAGGAGAGGGCTGAAGCGACCGAATACCCGTATTCACTCAAAAATCGCCAAGAAATCAGTCCCGATCTTTCCAGAAATCCGGGCAGCGCCGGGCATGGGCAACCGCGATGACGATCATACCTCAGCCATGCGACTGCGACCTACTGCCGGCGTGCGCCTTCACTTCTTCCCAGGGGACCAGTACGGCCAGGGGCCCAGTACGGCAGTTCCGGCATCGATTTCGCTCGATCATCTTTCAATCTCAGCCAGCAACGCGTCGTCGAGCGGAGCGGCGTCTTCCGGCTGTGAGGTTGAAATCAATGCGTCGACGAGCTGCACGCGGTCCACCTCAGACAGGGACATCGCTGCTTGAAGAACCTGCTCGGCTCGCGAACTCATTATCAATCCTCCAGAACTCATCTAGCGACTACAACTGCCCGCTGTACCGCACG
>JBLMWR010000132.1:0-2581 GCA_050257335.1 Deltaproteobacteria bacterium
CAGGCCAGAATTCAGTTGCCTGCTTGAACCGCGCCGGGTTAGAATGCTGACGGCGGGAGGATTGATGTTCGGCTGGTCCTGACAGGGAGGAAGAATCATGCGCAGACTGACACTTGCAAGCCTGGTACTCGGCGCCATTCTGATTTTGACAGAGGCTCCCGTCTTCGCGCAAATGGGCGTTTCGGGGATGGGAGGAATGGGAGGGGGAGGTGCGATGAATCGCCCGCGGCGCAGGCTGCGCCGAAACCAGAGTCCGGTGCTCAGTCCGGCGCTCAACATGATTCCTGGAGTCGCCACTTCCTTTGAGGGACAGTTTCTGATGCGCACCGTGCCACAGGAGCAGTTCAACAGAAGCACCGCGCAATTCAACCGGCAAATTCAGGGATTGCAGAACCAGGCGATTCAACAGGAAGAAGAGATCAAGAAGGGGATCGGGAAGACCGGACACGCTTCACGGTTCATGAATTACGGCAACTATTATTCACTGGGCTCAGCCGCAAGGCGCCGTGGCCAATAGCTTTGAGGAGTTTGTCGGGACGCAGTGCGTGCCGAACAGGTCGGGGCGTCGATCCCGGCCGCAATCGAAGGCAGTCACAGCCAAGGAGGGGACTGTGTTGAAAACCAGGGACCTGGTGATCTGTACGGCGGTGGGAGCGGCATTGTTGTCGCTTTCCCTCTGCCGATCGCACGCCGCGGAATTCGATTTTCTGCGACCGAAGCGCGCCGCGAAGTCGACCGCGCGGGGACAAACGCCCGCCTGGCAGCCATCCGGCACGTCTGCCGTCTCGGCGCCGACCTATTACGAGTCAGCGCCTCCCTCCGGCTGGGGGGGATACGACTCTTCCGCCTGTTTCAACTGCGGGGATTGCGACCATTGCATCTGGTACACGCAGACGCTTCGTCGCAAATGCGGTTCGACGTGGTATCCGCGTGTCGCGCCCTATTGTCAGGCTGGCTGGGGCTGGACGCAGCCCTGCTGGCGCCGCATGGCCGACAACTACAATTGTCCGCGTCCGGAGGGACCCGTCTCGAAGCCGCGTTCGGCGTCTCCGCCGCCGGTCCCGGCAGCGGAACCGCTGCCGGCAATTCCTGAGCCGCCGCCACCGGCCAGCTCCTCGCTTTCCCGACCGTCGCGCGCCGGCGACGCGAACCGCACGGCGAGTTCCGCGCGGAGCAGCCGGCCTATCGCCCGGCCGCCTGTCTCTTCACCTCCGGTTCAGCCCGAAATCGTCCGATACACACGTTTCGGGAACATCCTCGATCCCAAGACGGAGGCCGACAATGCGCAACCGGCCGACAACGAGACGCTCGAGTCGCAGATGGAAGCCACTGAGAATGAAGTTGCAGAGAATGAAGACCGGGAGAATGAGGCCTCAGAGAGTGAAGTTTCTGACAGCGGAATCGCCGACGGTGAAGTCGTTGACAGTGAAATCATTGATGGTGAAACCGTTGACGGTGAAACGGATGGCACGGTGGACTCTGACGATCCCGACATTCGCGAATAGAACTTTTTCAACGGCCCGATCGGCCGGATGATATCCGATCAATCGCGCCGTGCAGATTGCCGTTCATGGGGTTCCTCCGCGTGCGGGACGCCGGTTTCCACGAGCATGCGGCGGGCCTGGTCGCGGAAAAGGGAGCGGACATCGCGGACCGGGGGGCGGCAGCGGCTCGAGTCGAAGCCGATCAGTTCCAGGCAGAGCTTGTCGAGATGTCCTTCGCCGCCGGTGTATTTGCCGATCGCGCCGTACAGGTCGTAACACGCGCCCACGACTTGGGCCATTTCCTGCTGGGCTTCGAAATACTGCCGAGTTTCCAGGAGGTTCCAGAATTGGAGCGCCCACGCAGGGTGCCAGTTCGCCGGGTGGAGGTTGATGGCCCGTGCGCCGAGCATGTGACTTTTGATGAATTCGAGCTGGTTATCGATGATGCAAGTCCGGCCGGCGAATCGCCGCAGGAACTCGTCGAACTCCCGGCCGGCGGGGCTGGCCAGTTTCACCGCCGCCAGTTGCGGAATCTCGAGAAGACGGTCGAGCAGATCGAAAGTCAGACGAAATCCGGTCCAATAGGTCGTGTACAGGACCTGGGGAATATCGACGGCTTCGGCGACGCCCGCCAGAAACTCGTAGACGTCGTCGGACGTGGGAACTTCATAGAACGGAGGGGCGATCTGCACCGCCACCGCCCCTAGTTGTTTCGCCTCCCGACAAAGCGTCAGGATTTCGCGCGGATCGGTGTGCTGAACGCCCACGACAACCCCGATGGCCCCAGCCGCTTCGGCGATCACCGCTTCGGCGATCCGGATGCGCTCGCCGGTGGTCAGCGTCGAGAACTCCCCGGCGCCGCCGCCGGCAAGCAGTACGCCATTCCCGGTTTGAATTCCCGCATCGATCAGAAACCGCACGTGGCGGCGCATGCCGGAGAGATTGACTTCCAGCGCGGGATCGACGAACAGCGTCGGAAGCGGCACGTAGATTCCCGTCAGACGCGACACGACTGCATGGCGATCCATGAAACGCTCCCGGTGGAATTTGAGGCGGGCCAGGCGATAAACGGCGAGCCGGCGGATGGCGTCATCTTA
>JBLMWR010000133.1:0-9345 GCA_050257335.1 Deltaproteobacteria bacterium
CGACGAATGGGACGCCGCGCTCGACCAGCCGCCGGGCGAGGAGGCACCCCTGGCCGAAGCGGTTGCGGCCATAGGCGTCGCGGACGGCCGCCGGCTCTTCGTCGAGCGAGAACGCGGAGGCCGCCTGGCTCTTCATCAGCCGTACGGCGCGGTCGTACGCCGCGCGATAGCTGAGCGCCGGAGCCCCGCCGTAGCGATCGAAGAACCGGCCGTTGAGGGCCCGGAGCTTGTCGAGCCGCGCGTCCATCGTGGCATTGGCGATCTCCCGCGCCGGCTGGAGGTCCTCGACTTTCAGATCCTCATCTTTGGCTGCATCCCCCTGTCCCGCTGCGGCTCGCGGGCCGCCGCCGACCATCAGCGGGGCCAGACGCGCGCCCAGGAACCCTGGATCGTACGAGGGGGGGCTGAGCGCCCGGTTGGGGGCGATGCTGACGAAATTGGGAAGCTCGGCTTCGTCGTTCCCCAGCTCGTTCGCGATCAGCGAACCGAAGGTGGGGTAGTGAATCGGCCCCTGGGGGAGATAGCCGCAATGGGCGAATGACGTGGCCCGCGTATGGTCCCCCTCTTTGGTGCTCATGGAGCGGACCAGGGCCAGGTGCTTCGCCAGTCGGGCCATCCGCGGCAGATGCTCGCTGATCTTGATCCCCGCAACGGCCGTTTCGATTTCGTGAAATGTCCCGCCATTGGGGTGCCCCGGCTTCAGGTCGAACGTGTCGATCTGGCTGGGACCGCCGCTCATCCACAGCAGGATGCAGGCCCGGCGGCGGTCGGGCCGCCGGGCGGCCTCATCGGCGAGGGCCCCGAACCAGCCGGAGATCGACGAGCCGGCGACTCCCGCAGCACACAGCCGCAGCCAGTCGCGCCGTTTGAGCCGGAACGATTTCCCAACATCGGCGAGTGCAAAGTCATCGTTCATTGGATGGCTCCTGACAGAGATAGGTCAACGCGCCCGTTATTTGAGGCGATCTGTGAAACCGACTTTAACCGCGGATGACGTAACCACGAAATACACGAAACACACGAAAGAAAAACCTGTGGGAAGCCAATCGCGGTGCATTAATAACCGCACGGTTTGTCCCGGAATTCGCGTTCATTGACGTTAATTCGCGGCGACTCCGTTCGTTTCGTGTTTTTCGAGCATTTCGTGGTTCTCCTCTCGGCGGTCTCGAAATGCCCTGCGGATAAAACTCGTCGTCTCGCGGCGTGCCCGTTTCTTTGGTTCCGGCTGCAGGCCGGCACAGGTCATCCGCGGACTTTTCTCTCGTTCCCTTTTCGATTTCGAAACTTCGCCTGCGGCGAATGTCCAGCGAAATCAAAAATCCGAAATCCCAGATCCAAAATCCTTCGTCAGTGGTTCAACAAAAACTCGGCACTGTTCAGCAGGGTCCAGAAAATGTCGGCCAGGGCGGCCTTCCGCGCCGCGGGATCGGCGAACCCCTTATTTTCAACGAACATTTCCATTTCCGCAGGTTCCGGCGGCCGGCTCAGGGCCGCCAGAAATAACGTCTCGACGCGACCCGCCTCGTCGAGGTAGGGAGCGTCGGCAACGACCGCGAGGAATTCGCTGTTTTCGAGGTCGGTCGCGGCGGCGACGTGCTGGCCGTTCATGAGCGACAGGGCCTGCAGGATCGTCGTCTCAATCTCGGTCGGTGATTGGGCGGAGTCGGCGAACTTGGCCTGAAACTCGTCGCGGGCCCCGCCGTTCCCCAGGACGTTGGGATTCGCCGCCGCCTCGCGGAAACCGGTCGCCTGCACGAAGCTCGCGTACACCTGATCGCTCGTCATCCGCCGCAACGGCATGCGGGCGAAGTGCGCGGCTTGAACGTCCTCTTTATCCGGAGAGGCGCCACGGCTCGACAACTGGTAGACGCGAGTCGCCGTGATGACGTGGACGAGGTACTTGAGGTCGTACTGGTGCAGGCGGAACTGGGCGGCGAGGGCGTCGAAGATTTCGGGATAGGCGGGGGGATGAGAGGGGTCGAGATCGTCAACCGGCTGGACGAACCCGCGGCCGAAATAGCTCCCCCAGATGCGGTTGACGGCGGCCCTGGCGAAATACGGGTTCTCGGGCGCCGTGATCCAGCGGGCGACGGTCAGTCGCTTCCCTGCCGTGCGCTCCGGTCTGCTCCCGTCCAGAAACAGCGCCGGCACGAGCACGTCTTTTCCGGGAATGCGGATCTCTTCCGCGTCGTCGGAGGACGCCATCGCCGCGCCATCCGGGCGCGACGCGTCGAGGTTGTTGAAGAACGCGGCGAACGACCAGAACTGCGGCTGCTTCCATTCGGCGAACGGATGGTCGTGGCACTGCGCGCACTGGACCTGCACCCCCAGGAAGAGGCGGGAGGTGTTGGCGGCCAGGACCTCGGGTTTGAATTCCGCCGCCTGGTAGAACGCCAGCGGGCTGGGAGTGCGGGGGCCGTTGCGGTCGAGCGCGGCGGTGAGCAGCTCGCGGACGAGCTGGTCGTAGGGCATGCTGGCGGAGAACCTCAGCTTCAGCCAGGTTTCGAGGGCCGGCGCCTGAGCGCGGGCGTCGATCGCCGAAGCGCCGGCCAGAAGGAGGTCGCGCCAGGTGTTGGCCAGGTGGGCGGCGAAGGCCCCCCGCTGGAGCAGCTCCTCGACGAGCAGGCGACGCTTGTCGGGAGGCGCGTCGTCCAGAAAGGCCCGCACTTCGGCAACCGACGGGATGCGGCCGATCAGGTCGAGAAACACGCGGCGCACGAACTCGCTGTCGCTGGTCCGCGCCGCGGGCTCAATGTGCTGCTTCTGCCAGGCCTCCTCGAAGCGGCCGTCGATCCATGCGGCCAGCTCTTCGGGGGGGAGCTTGATTTGCGTCACGGCGGCGCGGTCTGCCGCGCCGCGCGGCTCGCCCGCCGCCGCCCAACCGGCGTGCATGCCGAGCCAGGCGCAGACCCCGACGACGAGACCGCCCAGTAACCGATTCGAAAAACGGACAAAGCCCTCAGAGCGTTGCGGAACCGGTTGCATGGGAATCCCCCGGATGCAATGCGCTTAGACAAAACGCGAGCCGGCCACGATCTCAGAGAAACGGTTGCATTGGCTCTCGGCACTGTGTACTGTGACATAATGTCTTGTCCCTGACAACCCGTCAAGGGGCGCGCCTCGCCGCCGGCTCCAGATTCATCACGGTTCTGTCATGCGTGATCGGCCGCACTCCAGCATAACAACCGATTCGGGCGCGCGTCATCTTTCGTCTACGATTCTCGGGATCTCCCTGGCCGCTTTGGCAATTCTGGCTTCGTCGGGACGCATTGCGCTGGCACAGGCTCTCGTCGTTGGCAACGAAGATGAGACGACGGAAAACAAAGGGCAGCACCCGTTTCTGCTGCCGGCCCAGCCCACCGAAATCGGCGAGGCGATGGAGGATTTCCGGCGGTTTGCAGGGCGCAAGCAGTGGGAAAAGGCCTTCAAGCACCTGGAGAAGGTCTTCAATGCCACCTCGAACGGCCTGGTGCTGACCGCGGACGGGATCATGCTTCCCAGCCGGATGATCGCCCGCGAGGCGCTCCTGGAGCTGCCGCCGGCGGGGCAGGACGCTTACCGTCTCTTTTTTGACGCCGAGGCCAGGAAGCTCCTCGAGCAGGCGCAGGGGGCGGAGGAGCTGAACAAGCTGACGCAGATTTTCTCGAGATTTCTCGTGACGTCGGTGGGGGACACGGCGGCCGACCGGCTGGGGGACCTGCATTTCGAGACGGGAAATTTCGCACAGGCCGTCAACGCCTGGCGTTCCATTCTCGAGCAGCGCCCCGACAGCCGGATCTCTCGCGCGCGGCTGCGCGTCAAGATCGGCGTCGGACTGGCTCGGCAGCAACACGGGTCCGAATTCCGCGAGCTGCTGAAGGTCGTCGAGGAGCAGCATGCGGGAGAGAAGCTGACGCTGGGAGGGCGCGAAGTGTCGGCCGCCGATTATTTGCGCGGGATGGCTGAGCGGAACAAAGGCGTCGCGGCTCCGGCGACGGCCCAGTCTCCGGGCGGCCCCCCCGCAGACATTCCTTTGTCGGGCGATCCGCAGCCACTCTGGCAATTCCAGTTCTTTCCGCCGGCCGACGGACAGCCGGGAAATCAGCCGGGGCTGCGGATGCAGCAGATGTGGGGGCCGACCAGCATCTCCGATCTCGTTCCCCCGGTGGTCGCAGACCAGTCGCGGCTCTATGCCAACCTTCTGGGATACGACCTGGGAATCGATCTGGAGAACGGCAAGCTGCTTTGGCGGAGCGGACGGTTCTTCGACGTTCCGCAGAAGGCGCAGCAGGGAGGGCTGACGCACGTCGAGCAGTTCGGCGTGGCGGCGGGGGCCGGCCGCACCTGGTCCGTCGCGATCGACACCAGGAACCAGAATCAGAATCAGAATCAGGGGCGACAGCAACAGGGGGGCGCCAAGTTCGAGATCGTGGCCCGTGAGGCCGACACGGGGAAGCAGGTCTTCAGCAGCCAGCAGTCGACCGAGCTGAAGGAGTGGAGCCTGCGCGGGAGCCCATTGCTCGTCGGCGAGCGCGTCTACGTGGCCGCCAGCAAGGTGAACCAGCCGCGCAAATTGGACGTTCTGGCACTGAGCGCCAAAGATGGCAAGCTTGTCTGGTCATCCGTCATCGGCAACTACACCACCGAACAGAACTCCTGGTATGGGGCGATCGAGCGCGGGAATCAGCCGTCGCTCCTGTTCCACGACGGCCGCCTGTACGTCGATTCCCATTCCGGAAGCCTCGTGCAGCTCGATGCGGCTTCCGGGCAGATTGAATGGGGCCTGAACTATTCGTCGGAAACGACGCAGATGAGCCGTTTCTGGAGCCCCTGGGGGATGCGGACCGAACAATTCACGGTCAGTCCTCCTCAGATGGTGAACGGCGTCCTGTTCGTGAAGGGGATGCGCTCGCGGCGGCTGTACGCGGTGGATCCGGTGCGGCCGAAAGTGCTCTGGCACCGGCCCGTCCCCAGGGTGGCGACCCTCATCGGCATTGACGAGGGACGCTTCTATCTCGGCGGCGAGGACATCTCGGCCTTCGATCTGGCGACTCGCAAGATCCTCTGGTCAGTGAAGGTGAACCTGGGAACGACCTGGGCCAGGCCGCTGCTGACGCAGGGGCGCATCTATCATTTTTCGTCGCGGGGCATTTTCGAGATCGACAAGGCCGACGGTCACGTCGTGCATCTGTTCCGGGGGGCCGATCTGCAGTCGCTGGGGGGCGAGCTGCTGGTCACCCCCAAGGCCCTGCTGGCCGTTTCCAATCTGGCCGTCACGGCGTATCCGCTGAACGGCGGATCCGCGGCAAGCAACGAGAGCACAACCGGCGGCGCCGCGACTGCAGCACAGAGCGGAGGGGAAACTCAATAAAACCCGCAACGAAGAAGCAGGCCGGCAGTACGAGCGAAAACGAATTCAACCGCGGATGACGCGGATATGCGCGGATAAGTACGAACGGGGTGAATCGGCAAATCCGCGGGCATCTGCGGATCTTCGTTTTTTTCTGAAAATCGTCGCAACACAGCCTGATATCAAACGTCAGTCTACAAGGACCTTTCGATGACTCCTATTGCCACTGACAAGACTCCCCGAACTGACGATTTCGTGCGGCATTCCCGACGACGCGCGGCGAATCTCTGCGGCGTTCTCGCGGCGAGCCTGGCGGTTGCGTTCGGCCTGCCGGCCGCCGCGCGGGCACAATTCCAGGGTCCCCAGGGAGAACCGGGGATCACGGTGGAGGGGACGGGAGAGGCGCGGTCCGTACCCGACGTCGTGGAAATCAACCTGAAGCTCTCGGCACGGGCTGAGCTGACCGACGACGCCGTCGTCAAGCATCGGGATGCCCGCAAGCGGGCCCTCGAGACCTTCAAGGCGCTCAAGCTCGACAACCTCAAGATCGAGGAAAAGGAACTCAGCCTGCGTCCGGGAAACGCCCAGGAGATGTGGCAGATGATGTGGAACGGCATGCCGGCCTCGCAGAACAAGCGCACGCAGATCGAGGTGGTGAGCACGCTGCGGACGCGGCTGGTTGACGTCGGCAAGGTGCCGACCGAAGAGCTGATGTCCACGATCGGCAAGCTTCTCGACGCGGCGCAGGACTCGGGGGCCGGCCTGGGCCTCTCCGAGTCGGACATGATGATGATGCGCTACTACGGCGGCGGGCACCAGAGCGCCCTCGTGAAGTTCGTCGTGACGAATATCGGCGAGATTCGCGAGAAGGCCTACGACCAGGCGGTGGCCGACGCCCGCAAGCGGGCCGAGCGGCTGGCGCGGCTGAACGGGGTCAAGCTCGGCCCCGTGCTGGCGGTGGATGAGCTGATTACGTCCGGCAACGTCCGGTTCAACCCCTACTCTGGGGGTTATGACTCGGGCGATACGAAGGAAAACCATGAAGAAGTCACGGCCGAGACGCTGTCGGGGGGACATATCCGCATCAAACTCCGCGTCCGCTACGCGATCGAAGCGGCAGGCGCGGCGGAGAAGGCAGCGAAGTCCGACAAGGAACCGTCCAAACCGGTCGCAGCGAAGGATCAAAAATGAATTCCCTCCGCAAGGTCCCGCGCTTCGCTCGTCCGAATGAAGCGTCCGCAGCAGGCACGCTCCGCGTGCCGTTCGCCGCGGTGAACGCCGTCAGGTTCAATCCAGGGGCACGCCGCCATCGACGCGACAGGAGCGGCTGCGGCATGCGGAGCATGCCTGCGGCTTTGGCATTGGCAGTCATGATCGCCGCCGGTTCGATGAAGCCGGCCCGCGCGACCGACGAGGTCTTGCCGAAGCACATCACTCCCGAAACCCTCAAGGCGGTGCGGGACGGGCTGGATTATCTCGCGCGGACCCAGGCGGACGACGGGGCGTGGCACGACGGCCAGGGGGGCCAGGCCTATCCCGTGGCCATGTCGTCGCTGGCCTGCACGGCACTTCTGGCACACGGCGACAGCCCCACGCGCGGTCGTTACGCTCCGCAGCTCGAGCGCGGCACCGAATTCCTGATCAAGTGCAAGACCAAATCGGGCCTGATCACTTCGGCGTCGCAGGAGTCGGGCATGCCCATGCACGGGCACGGCTTCGCCCTCATGTATCTGGCGTCGGTGTACGGGATGCTCTCCAAGGAATCGCTCCGCGACGCCGCCAGGGAGGCGATCGAAGGCGGAGTCGAGCTGACGTCGCGGGCCCAGAGCGGGGCCGGGGGCTGGACCTACATCCCCGGCAGCGGCGACGAGGGTTCCGTCACCGTCACGCAGGTGCAGGCGCTGCGCGCCGCGCACAACTCGGGTTTCCTCGTCCCCCGCGGCACGATCGACGAGGCCGTCCGCTACATCGAGCGGTGCAGCACGCCCGAAGGGGGCATCATGTATTCGCTGGGGTCGGGAGGCGGAGCGCGGCTGGCGATTTCCGCGGCGGCAGTCGCCACGCTGTACAACGCCGGCGAGTACGATGCGCCCGTCGCCCGCCGCTGCCTGGACTACGTGTGGGACCGGTTTCAGGGGGGCGATCGCTGGAACAAGGACGGCCACAGCTTTTACTGCCAGCTCTATGCCGCCCAGGCCTTTTACCTTTCCGGGGACGAATACTGGGACAAGTACTTCCCCGGCATCCGCGACCAGCTTCTGTCGATGCAGAACAAGGGAGACGGGTCGTGGGAAGGGGACGGCATCGGCAAGACGTACGGCACCTCGATCGCGCTGATCATCCTGCAGCTTCCCTATAAATTCCTCCCTGTCTATCAACGCTGAGAAAGCCGAGGCACACTCCCAATGGACCAGGCACACGATGCGGATCTCGCCGGACTGGCCCGGCTCAAAGAAGCACATCAGAAACTGCGCCAGGAGATCGCCCGGGTCGTCGTCGGGCAGGACAAGGTCGTCGAACAGTTGATGATGGCGATCTTCTCCCGCGGGCATTGCATTCTGGAAGGAGTGCCCGGACTGGCCAAGACGCTGATGGTCAGCACGCTGGCCGAATGCCTGTCGCTGCAGTTCCATCGCATCCAGTTCACTCCCGACCTGATGCCCAGCGACATCACCGGGACCGAAGTTCTGCATGAAGACCGGGGGACCGGCGAGCGGCAACTGAAGTACATGCCGGGGCCGATCTTCGCCAACATCGTTCTGGCCGACGAGATCAACCGCACGCCCCCCAAGACGCAGGCCGCGCTGCTCGAGGCGATGCAGGAACGGCAGGTGACCTCGGGCGGAAACCGGCACCCGCTGCCCGATCCGTTCTTCGTCCTGGCGACGCAGAACCCGATCGAGCAGGAAGGGACGTATCCCCTTCCCGAGGCGCAGCTCGACCGCTTTCTCTTCAAGGTCTTCGTGGGTTATCCCTCCCGCGACGAAGAGCGGCAGATCTACCGCCGCACGACGGGGCTCGACGAGCACAAGCCGGCCAAGGTGCTGGAGGGGAGCGAGATTCCCCAACTGCAGGCGCTGGTCCGGCGGGTCCCCGTTTCCGACCACTGCGTCGATTACGCCATGTCCCTGGTGCGGGCCACCCGGGCCGTGGAACCGGACGAGTGGCAGCCCGCGTACGTGAAAAAATGGATCGCCTGGGGGGCCGGTCCCCGCGCCGGGCAGTCCCTGATCATCGCCGCCAAGGCCCGCGCCGCGCTCGAAGGCCGCACCTCGGTGACCACCGACGACATTCGCTCGGTGGCGCAGCCGGTGCTGCGGCACCGCCTGGTGACGACATACTCGGCCCAGGCCGAAGGACAGAACCCCGATTCCATTATCGAGGCGCTGCTGCGCGACGTCGCCGCCCGCCCCGGAGTCAAACAGCTCGATGGCCAAGTCGCCCAAGTATTCCGATCCTGAAGTCCTGGCGGCGATCGCCGGGCTGATGCTCCGCGCCCGGCGCGTCGTCGAGGGGACCATTTCGGGACTGCACAAGAGCCCCTTTCACGGGTTCAACGTCGAATTCGCCGAGTACCGCGAGTACGCGCCGGGGGACGACCTGCGGCGGCTCGACTGGCGGGCCCTGGGGCGCACCGACCGCTTTTACATCAAGCAGTATGAAGAAGAGAGCAATCTGCGGGCCACGATCGTGATGGACGCCAGCGCCTCGATGCGCTACGGCTCGGGCCCGCTCACGAAATTCGACTACGGGGCGACGCTGGCGGCGTCGCTGGCCACGCTCCTGGTCGAGCAGCAGGACCCGGTGGGGCTGGCGCTTTTCGACAACCAGCAGCGCAAGCTCCTTTCCCCGGCCGCCACGCAGTCGCAACTGGCGCTCATCATCGGCCAGCTCGAGGAGGCCCGCCCCGACCGCGAAACCGACCTGGGGTGCGTCCTGCAGACGCTCGCCGATCAACTGAAGAAACGGGGGCTGATCATCATCATCTCCGACCTGCTCACCGATCTGCCGGCGTT
>JBLMWR010000134.1:0-3096 GCA_050257335.1 Deltaproteobacteria bacterium
CCGCTACGTGTTAACCAACGAAAATGAACCGCGGACAGTAGAACTACGTTGTTACGCTCTTTTGACTCACACGCATTCCGTCCAGAAAAACCGCCTCGACTGAACCGGGGAAAGTCACTCCCTCGAACGGCGACCAGCCGCACTTCGTGAGCAGATCCTCGCGGTGGATCGTGACGGGGCGGGCCAGGTTGAGGACGGTGAGCGAGGCGACGTAGCCTGGCTCAATCCGGCCGAACTTCCTGGGCGCGGCGTACGGATTGACGAATTTGCCGGGATTGTCCGAGCAGAACGCAGCCGCCTGTTCCGGGCGAAAACCCTGCTTCAGGATCAGCCACGTGACGAAGGCGCCGTAGGTATCGAGATGTGGCTGCCCGGAGATGCCGCGGGCCTTCTCCTCGAGCGTGTGCGGTGCATGATCGGTGGCCAGGAAATCGAGGGTCCCGTCGCGGAGGGCGGCGAGCATCGCCCGCCGGTCGGCCGCCGTCCGCAACGGCGGATTCATCTGCATCAGACGCCGGTTGGCGTCGGTGATGTCGGCTGTGTCGAAGTACAAATGGTGGGGGGTCACTTCGCATGTGACTTTGAGCCCCCGCCGGCGTGCGTCGCGGATGAGCGGCAATCCTTCGCCCACCGAGTAGTGGCACAGTTTGCCGGCCAGTCCATACTTCTCGATCATCTGCAGCGCAAAGCGGGTGGCCGACACTTCGCATTCCGCCGGGCGGCGCTCTTCGTGCGTCGCGGCGTGTTTGCGGGCCTCGAGCAGCACGGGGTCCTCGCAGTGGAAACTGACGTCGCAGCCGCGGTAGCCGGCCAGCGTCGCATCGAGTTGCTCGAGTGTCGTGAAGAATAAATCTCCCACACTGTGTCCCATGTACACCTTGTAGGGGACGGGGAACGAGAGGGGCCGCGACCCCGGGCCGATTCCCGCGTAGAGCGTCACGTGAATCGGGACGTTCCGCCTTCGCAGGTGCTCCTGCTTACTGCGGTATGATGCATCGTCGATGGGCGCGACGCGGTTATTGGGCATGTCGGCCACGTGGACGACGCCACCGTGAAGCGCCGCCCGGGCCGCTGTGCAGAAATCCTCCTTATACGTCTCGGCCTGACTGACGTCGTCGCGGGCATGGATATGAATATCCCCCATGCCGGCAAATATCAGGCAGTCGTCGCCGAATGCATAGTCGGGCTTGCCCAGCATCGGGCCCACGGCAGCGATTTTGCCGCCGGCGAAGCGCACCTGGCCGGTGCGGATGCCTTCGGGACTGACCAGCCGGCCGGAGATGATCATGGGGCGTTACGCTCCGGTCGCGAGGAGCAGCCCGATGCGGCAGCCGTTCAAGTAGTCTTCCACGTTCAGCGTCTCGTCGACGGTGTGGACGTTGGTTTGACCGCTGCCGAGCGTTACCGTCGGCAGGCCGCGGGCCGAGAGCCAGTTGGCGTCGAGCCCGCCGTTGCTGATGCGGGTCTGCGGGTCGAGGCCCACGGCGCGGATGGCGCGCAGCGATTCCTGCACCGCCGGTTCCGATTCCGGAAGCCGGAAGGACTCGTACTTGAGGTCGGCCTGGAAGCGCACCCGGCCGGTCCGGCCCGCGTCGTTCTCCACCGACTTCGCCGCCCGCTCGAACGCCTTGCGGAATTCGTCCACCAGCCGTTTGCGAAACCGCCGGTCGTGGCTGCGGACTTCGCCGCGCAACTTGGCGGCCGGCGTCACCACGTTGGTGGCTTCGCCCCCGGAAATCACCCCGATGTTGCTCGTTCCCGAGTTCTTCCCTTTGACGATCAGCCCATGCCAGCCGTTCTGCGCGAGGTCGGCGATCGCGAGGCTGGCAATGGCGATGGCGCTCACACCGCCTTCGGGATGCACCCCGGCGTGACTGGCGATCCCCTCGACCTCGATGGCCAGATCGTACGCCCCCGTGGCGCCGATGCAGGCGGTTGCCGCCGAGCCTCCGTCCCAGTTGAAGCACAGCTTCGGATTCCCGAGCTTCGGGAGGCTCACGTACCGCGCCCCATACAGGCCGATTTCCTCCTGCACGGGCCAGAAAAGGGTAACGGGCGGATGGGGGAGCTTCTGCCGGAGGATTTCGAGGATCGACGTGAGGACCACCGCCGCGCCGCTGCGGTCGTCGGCCCCGAGGGCCGTGTCGGAGTCGGCCGCGACGACCGTCTTCCCCTTGAGGACCGGACGGGCACCCACGCAGAGGGGGACGGTGTCGAGATGGGCCATGAGGAGCCGGCGCAGTCCGCGCTGGTTTCCCGGAAGGGTGACGATCAGGTTTCCGACCTCGCCCCCCGCCGGACTTTTACGGTTCACCTGGTCCACCTGAATGGCCGACGCCGGAACCCCCGCCCGCCGCAATTCGTGCGTAATGAACCGCACCACCGCTCCCTCTTCACAACTCTTTCCGCGAATGGCCATGAGCCGCATGACGCGCTCGATGGCCGCCTGCTGGTCGATCTTCAGCGCGGCGGAGGCAACGCCGGAAACGGATTTGGTCATGCGGAATTCAGCCTGCTTTCCTGATTCGATAGGTGTGGGTCTTGGCGTCGTGGACGAGCTTGTCGGAATTGTGATACAAGCACTGGTAAAGCGTATTCGGAAAGTTCGTGCTGCTGGTCTTGTACCCGGATTGGAGCAGCTTGTTCGCGAGGTCGCGCAGGGTGAGCCCTTTCTTGTGCTGCGCCAGAATCTCGGAGACGGCGGCGAGCAGGGTTTTGGGGTTTTTCGGCCGCCGCCGCGGCGGTCGCGGCTTGCCGCGCTCCCTGACGGAGCCGCCGATCTCAACGATTCGCCGCTCCACCTGGGCAAGTTTTTTCTGCAACTGGCTTCGTTGCCGCATCAGCTTCTCGAGCGTACCCTTCTTGCGCACGAGGATTTTTTCGAGCTGGGCGACCGTAAAATCCTTCGCCATGATTCGTCCCCCCGTCCTGGTTGGCCCGCCGCCGGAATCGACTGGGAAGCAGCCCGAAACCGCCAAACCGTGCGGAACTCTCATGTAAACCTAGCGACGCCTCGGGAGCCCGTCAATCAAACTAGAAGGGGAGGCGATCGCCGGGGTAGATCCGTGCATTGGGGGGCCGCAGAATCGGCGCGCG
>JBLMWR010000135.1:0-8917 GCA_050257335.1 Deltaproteobacteria bacterium
GCCGTTCGTTCCCAGATCCATTCCGGCGGCCCCCCTTGAATCAACGCCATGATGAACCTCCTTTTCCGGGGCCGGCTCATGATTTCTGCAGGCGGCCTCGCACCCGGGCGATCAACCCGCCGGCTTTCAGTACTTCGATCTGCCGCGCCGAAAGCGTATGTCGCGCTTCGATGGATCGTCCCCGGGTGCCGGATCGGTCGGGAAAGCTTGGCGGACAGGACGGACGTTTCCGGGGCTGGAGGGCATGGCGATGAGCGGCCTCAGAAGCAGCCCTTGCTGATTTCGTCGCCGATGTGCTCCTTGATCCTCTCGACGTTCTCCTGCTCCTGGATCTTGATGTCGCGCCACATGTTCTGCAGCGGCACGTTTCCATTGGCGTTCGCGATGTACTGGTCGCACCGCCACAGGAAGCTCAAACGAGCGTTCAATTCGTGAACGAGGTCGTAATCGTGATGGTCACACCCGCACGTCTTTCCGATTTGTTCGAGTTGCTTTTCGGCTGTCAACATGATGCATTACTCCTTTTTCACAATACCGTTTGCGAATCGTCTCTCGACGGTCCTCGCCGGCCCGCGCGAGATAGAGCGGCATCTTTCGTGCCGCTCGCCGCATTCATCATCCTGCCCGAAGCCGCGCGGCGCGGGGATTTTCTGAAGTCGTTGGAAGGGAACTTCGTCGGGCCGGTCCGGTCTTGACTTACGCAGGGCCTGCGGAGCATCGGGATCGGTCCCCATCCCGCCGGCGGACGTCGCCTTTTCTGCCCGCCCCCGAAAGTGCGAAGGTCGTCAAGCGACCAGCCTGGTCGCCAGAGAACCGATGCGCCGTCCAGGCGACGGCACGACACGTGAGGTTGTGGGTCTCTCCCACAGCATCCGTCCGGCGACTTTTACAGTTCTTGCCCCCAGCGCCCGGTCATGTCGTCGACGAGCTTTTTCCAGTCTCCGGTCTCGCGAAGCAGACGCCGCTGCCGGTCGGCTCCCGACTCGAAGGACTCTGTCGGCCGGACGGCTCCGAGGAAAGATGCATCTCCGGTCTCTTCGGCGATCGGCCGCACGCGCTCGATCAGGTCTGCGAAGTCCTGCCTGAGCAACCGCCTCTTGCCGGACGGCGTGCGAATGTGCATCGCCTGCAAACCGTAGCGCGCCGCCAGCCATTTGTTCTCGATCGTGACCCAATGTCGTCGAATATCGCCGCGGCGCAGTTGCGGACGTTCCTGCAGCAATCGCTGGGCGCCGATAACCAGTCCATGAATCAGTGTCACGAGGCCGAAAACCATTGCCAGAGTTGGCGGCATGTCGCACACACGAATCTCGATCGTTCCGTAGCTCGGACAGGGGCGGATGTCCCAGTAGATGTCCTTCGGCGACTGGATCGAGTGGCAGTCACGCATCACCCCGTAATATTGACGAAACTCTTTCCAGTTGCGGAAGTACCTGGGCACGCCCGCGTGCGGCAACATGCGATACAGAATGGAACGGCAGGAGGCCAGGCCGGTGTCTTCCTTGTGCCAGAACGGCGAATTCGCGGAGACGGCCAGGAGATGGGGCAGATACCCCACCAGCATGTTGCTGACTCCGATCGCGATGTCGCCGCTGGGAACGCCGATGTGAACGTGCAGACCAAAGACGACGCGCTGATAGGTCAGCCACGCCAGGCGTTCGTGAATCCGCTCGTAACGCTCGGCAGGGAAGACAACTCCGGTCAGACCACGGTTGAATGGATGCGTGCCACCCAAAGCGAGATTGTAGCCCAGTGAATCGGCCACATTGCGGACGCGTCGCAACAGCGGCAATAATTGCTCTCTTGCTTCGTGAACGGTGCGGCAGATGCCGGTCTTCACTTCGATCATGGATTGCATCAGTTCGGCCGTAATGCCCGGCAAGCCCTCTTCCTGGCAGGCCTTGAGGATGCGCACCGAGCCTGGCGCCAGGTCCCCCGTCTGGGGATCGATGATTTGCAGCTCCAGCTCGAAGCCGAGCGTGTTGTGTTCCGACGGCCGAAATGCGAGCGTGTCGGCGCTGGAATCGGCGACCTTCGCATCCGCTTCTTTCTGATCGCGATTCATGGAAGTTCTCCGACATGGGCATCGGCGCGTCGCGCGGCGCCTGTCGCCCGTTTACAGCAGGCGTCTGCGGGCCGACGGATCGCCCCCGTCGCCAGATCAATTATAGGGTGGCGAGTCGTGCGCAAGAAAGTTCGACGACGCCCATGGCGGCATGCCCGGCTCGCCAATCACTGATGCGGCGCTACTTCTCCGCCTGGACGGATTCGAGCTGCTGGCATGGTCAAATTGCCATACCTGTCGCTATGCTGGGCGAATCTCCGAAAACACCAACCCTGGAGCAGGTCCTGGGTCAGTTTCGCAAGAAGCGTCCCGTCTGTCCCGGCGCGCCGGGACCGGGGTACTGGAGAGTCAAACTGACCCGGCACCATAGAAGCGACCTACATCGGAAGACGGCCATGGAACGCCCGATCATCACCGTGCAGCAGCACATCCTGGACGAGCAGCAGAGTTTTCCTGGCGTTTCCGGAGAGTTTTCGTGGCTTCTCTCGGGGATCACGCTGGCGACCAAGATGATCCAGGCCAAGGTCCGCCGCGCGGGACTCTCCGACATTCTCGGCTCGGAAGCCGCAGTCAACGTGCAGGGCGAGGTCCAGCAGAAACTCGACGTTTACGCGAACAACGCCCTGCTGCACTGCCTGGGGGTCCGCGATTCGGTGGGGGTGCTGGCGTCGGAGGAGAACGAGGAACCGGTCGCGCTGCGGGCTTCCCCGCGGGCGAAGTACGCGATCGTCTTCGATCCCCTCGACGGCTCGTCGAACATCGACGTCAACGTCTCGGTGGGAACCATCTTCTCGATCCTGCGGCGCCCGGAAAGCTCGCACGCCGGCACCTCGAGTGACCCGCTGCAGGATTTGCTGCAGCCCGGATCGCGGCAGGTCGCGGCAGGATACGTGGTCTACGGGTCCTCGACCATCCTGGTCTACACGACGGGGCGCGGCGTGCACGGCTTCACTCTCGACCCATCGGTCGGGGCGTATGTCCTCAGCCACGAAAACATCCGAATGCCGGCCCGGGGGAAATACTATTCAGCGAACGAAGCCTATCGGGACGACTTCCCCGCCCCCTACCGGCGATACCTGGACGGGCTGCGAAAACAGAAATACGCGTCGCGCTACATCGGCTCGCTGGTGGCGGATTTTCACCGGACGCTGCTGAAAGGCGGGGTGTTCCTGTATCCCCCGACCGCCGAGCACCCGCGCGGGAAGTTGCGGCTCCTGTACGAAGCCAACCCGATGGCCTTCATTGCCGAGCAGGCCGGCGGCGCCGCGACCGATGGAACGCGGCGGATACTGGAGATCGAGCCCGCCAGCGTCCACGAACGGACGCCGCTGGTGGTCGGCAGCCACGACGAAATGGCCGCGTTTGCCGAATGCCTGCGGGAACGATAGACGAGCGTCCCGGACGTTTGGCGCGCCGGGCCAATGCCCGGCCGTAAGAGTGCCGCAGGTCAGGTTGTGGCTGCCTGACCGTCAGTCGAATTGCCGCGGGCTTTTCGCGATGGCTATTGACGACGTCGAAGATCGTTTCAAACGCGTCCGGGGCGAAAGAATCGCCGGGATGACGTGTCGACCCGCGGGAGTTCCGAGCGATCCTTGTCGCGCGACCTGTGTCCGGCGGTTCGCCCTGAAAAGCGGACAGCTTTCACGAGGTTCACAGCGCCTTGGCCCCGTAGTACGCGGGAAGCGCCTCCTGCTTCAGCTCGTGCTCCAATGCCTCATTCAGAAGTTGGAGGGCCTGTTCAAGCCGCTCGAAACGTTCTTTTGGCACTTGTCGTTCCCACGCTTTCGTCACGATCTGGTCTGCTTCCGCGTCGGAAAGACCTGTGCGCTTTCGCATCGACTGTTTGAGCTCGTTGACCGACATCCGGTACGCCTGGTCGACGGCCTCCTCGAACTTGACCTCGATCGACGGCCATCGCGCCCCGACAACTTCTTTCGCAGCCTCCACGAGTGCTTCCTCATGGGATCCTTTAGTCTTTTCGATTTCGCCGAGGACCGTCCCGTACGCGACCATGGCCCCTTCGACCGTCTCCCCTTCGACGAGCAGCATCTCGCCCCAGTACTGCGTCCAGAACTCGCGAATGAACGGCCTGGCTTCGCTATACGGTCCAACCCGCAGCACGTCGACCGCGCGCTCCGCGCTCAGCCGAACCATCTTGAACGACACTTCGCGCATCGACTTGATCAATTCTTCCGTCTCCGGACCGGTAGCGTTGCTGACGCGCTGCTCGCGGATCTCGCCGATCGTGGCAGCCGACAGCTTATTGATGTTGTCGGGCTCGGCGGCTTCCCGGCGCAGCTCCGCCAGGTCCATCCCCAGCGTCAACTCGGGAGCCTTCGCCCCCTCGAGCTGCCCCTTCAAAGCATCCCAGCGGGCAAGCGCCAAGTCTCGATCCGAGTCGGTGGGGGCAGCAGCGATTTCCGCCAGCCCGCGGACCAGGAGTCGCAGAGTGGTCAGACGCCCCCGACGGGCCAGTCCCAGTGATTCTTTCTTCGCGATTTTTTCGGCTTCCTTCGCGATTTTTTCGGCTTCTCTGGCCCGCTGCTCGCTTATCGCCAGCTCGCGATTGACCCTCGACAGAGCTTCATTCCGGTTGGAGATGGTAAATACAAACAAGATCGAGACGGCCAGCAACGCGCCGAGCACCCATTTCAGGTACCGGTTGCGCACGTTCCGCCGCAGTTCGCGGTACCGAGACCGCTTGATGAATTGCCGTTCGGGATCGTTGCGGTCGTGGTAGGAACGGGACTCCTCGAGCGGGTCCCCCTCCATCAGCTCGGCATTGGGCCGGCCGTTCTGTTCCCATCGGCCGACCAGCGCGCGGAACGCCAGCCGCGCGTCCATCCACGTCTTGAGCGTCGGCCATTGGGAAATGAGGTCGCGCGAGCGAAGGGCGACCCGGTCCATTTCCGCCGAATCGGCTTTCGTGACCCGCACGACGCCGGTCGTGGCCAGGCCGTCGAGCAGGGCATCGACCTGCGCGGGCGTCGCCAGCTCATACAGCGCGCCGCGGACGGCGGGCACCGGTTCGAACGCGGGTGTGTCAGGAAGCAGCCGCAGCAGCCGCAGCATGATCCGGCGAACGAGGGCCTGGTCGGGGGCCGGCAGCGATTTGAGCCAGTGATCGGTCGACAACGACGCGGCGCGGATCGTGGCCGGATCAAACTCGTCCAGCAGAGTGTCTTCGAAACGGGGCACCTTGACGGCTGCACTCGCCCCGTCGCCTGCCGTCCGCTCGGCGGACGACAACCGGGCGGTCCAGAAATTGACCAGACCCTGGGCCGCCGTCCGGTCTTCCTTCGCATCCAGGACGGCGCCCGCCTTGACGGCGTTGCGGACGAATTCTTCAATGCGCGCCAGATTTTCGGGCGCCAGCAGGTCTTTGCCGATTTCCTTGACCAGCGCCGCATGCCGGTCCTGCAGCGCCGAAAGCGTCGCGAACCGCTTACGGGCTTCGTCCGATATCGTGAGCTCAGGCATTACAGGTACCTCTTCAGATTGGCGTCGAGCAGGTCGGCTTCCCGGACCAGGTCGTCGGTCACTTTCAGCAAACCCTTGTCGGCTTCGTTAAAGAAACGGTCGAAGCGATCGGCCAGGCGCGCGAACTCGCCGGCGGTTCGCCGCGCGTCCCCGGCGGCATGGGCTGCTTCGATCTGTTTCACGGAATCGACCAGCCGGCCGGCCCGGGGGTCATCCGCATGCCGCGCCGCCAGCCCCTCCAGCAGGGTCGTGACGTTGGCCCAGCCGGCGATCCGATCGGGGCTGACATCGGCCAGCCCGACTGCTTCGCGCAGGGCCGTATCGACTTCCTGGCAGGCGTCGTGGTCGGCGATTCGTCCCGCCAGTTGTTTGCACAGGGCGCGGAATTCCTCCAGCCGCGCTCCCAGTTCGTTATCGTCCCGGGGCGCCGGTTGCGACAACGACGCCAGGATCCCGTCCATCATGGTGACGAGCTCGTCTGCCTTGAGACGCTTCGCGCAGCGGACCAGCTCTCTGTTCAGCCCCGCCTGTTCGGTCGGCACCACGCCCAGGACCTCGAGAGCACGCGGAAGCCCTGCCGGATCGCGCCCCTCCAGGCAGCGGCACATTTCGTCCACCGCTCCGCCGAAGGAGGCCAGCCAGCCTTCCACGTCATCCGGAAACTCAGTGGCGCCGGCGCTTGTTTTTGCGCTCTGTACCAGATCCTGAAGCTCCTCGACGATGTTCTCCAGCTCGGTGGGGTCGTCCGGGCTCTGCCGGAAGCGGTCGGCGGCCTGCGCGATCCCTACATGCAGGTCCTGGAGGTGATGCAGGGCGTCGTGCAGCTCTTTGTACGCGTTCAGATAGGAGAACTGGCGGCGCCGTTCCTGGAACCGGGCGTTGAAACGCACGACGGCATCGCGCACGTTGCCGGAGGAGACGGCGGCCGTGCCCCGGGAAGCGGCGCCGTCCGTCTGCCCGATCGACTTGCGGAAGGCCGTCAGCCGGGCGTTCCCGGGGCGGTCGTTTCCCACCGCCTCGAGAAAGAAAGGCGTCTTGTCTCGACGCTCGAGCGATTCCAGCAGATCGAAGACGGCGGCGCTGAACGGTTTTCCCTCGGGAGCGAGTTGGGCGAAGAGATCTTCATCGAACGTGACGCGGACGAGCTCCTTCAATTCGTCGGTGGAATAGGCCTCCACGACGATGGTTCGCAATTCCTGAAGCTCCGGCCCCGTGAGTTTTCGCATCGGCACCCCCCCACCGCGAGCCATCCCGGATTAGCGAGCAGGTCCGCCCTTCCGGGCCGACGGCGACGGCCCGGAAGGGCCGTCCTGCATGTTATCAATTCTCTCCCCTTCCCTCCGGGAGAGGGAACAGCGTTTGTAACTTTACTCTCTCCCCAGCGCCTGCGCCTTGCCGCTCCGCTCGATTCGCTGGCGGATCATGGCGATCGGAATTCCCTGATTGTAACGGGGCGGATGGTTGTACGCGGGATCGCCGTAATGATGCAGCGCCACCAGCCGCCAGTCCTGGTCGAACACCGGAGACCCGCTCGACCCGCTCTCGGTGTTGGTCGCATAGCGCACGCGGGTCCCGTTGGAGTTCAGCCCGAGCCCGGCCTGCTGATCGATCGCCCTGCTGTCGATCGCCAGTTTGAGCGGACTCCCCTCCGGGTGCTGGACGATCAGCAGCGGCATCCGCGCGGCAAACACGGGAGCCGCCTGCGGAATCGCAATCCACCCCCGTCGAGGGACGTCCGGTTCGCCCGGGCGGGAATTCGGAAGGGAGGGCTGGTTGCCGATCGAGTCGGCAAGGCGGACGAGGGCGTAATCGAGCTGGTCGGTCGTCGGCAGCTCGCGGTCGGGCGCGCCGTCGGCCTCGGCCGGCGTGTACGGGCTGTGGTCCACATACCAGTCTTGGGGATGCAAATGCGCGACGATCCCTTCGTTTCGCGACCGGTCCGCAAGTACCTTGTAGTCGAACTGGCATTCCACCACCGTCGCCGGGGTGGACTTGTCCAGAATCGATTGCAAGACATGAAAGTTCGTGAGGATCGCGTCGGGGCCGACGAGGAATCCGGTTCCCGCCGGCTGTCCATCGATTTTGACGCGGCAGACCTGCCCCTCGACGCGCGTCATGCGTTCCCGCCAGACCGCAAAGTCGAGGAATTTCAGGTCGTCCCGGACGATGCGTTCGAGCCCGGCGTCACTCGCGTCGGCCGGCGCCGCCGGAATCGTTTCCCCGTTCGCCTGCACCGACAGCGGCAGGGCCATGCCGTATTTTTTGTAGATCGCCTGCATGCCGGCGTGCTCCGGCCGCGCCTGCGCCGCAACCCGGATCAGCTCGCTCTCGCGCCCGCGCCGTTCGGTCCACTGCAGGAGATCGGACACCATGTGTCCGAACGGCTTTCTGGCGACGATGACGTCCAGGCGGACGTTCATCCGCTTTTTGAGAAGGTCCTTGAGCTCGTCTTCGTCGTAGGCGTCGACGACCTCGCTCGTGATCTCTTCGAACGTGACACCTGGCATCATGGCCTGGTTCCATCATCCGGTTGCGGTTTCCAGGGAACCCTCCACGCGCGGCTCGATGTATGGCGTCCATCATTGTACCGATTCCTGCGGCGTCAAGCGCGAGCGGGACGACCTTCTTTGCAAAAGCAAAAGGAACGCATCGAGCGTGCCTGCTCCTTCAGTCGAATCCGACTGTCCGAAGCATGCCGTTCAAATTGTGCTCTGCGCCGGGAATTGGAGGGACCATCACTTCCCGGTTTGCGACAAGTCGCTACCATTGCATTCGCTGGGGAAGGGTTGGCATCACTGTTCCTCCTCGTTCCTGGGCCCTGGATTCTTGAGGTTTGCCGTGTCCATGAGCTATGCGATTGCCCCGTTGGTCGGCTGGCTGGTTTCCGGTACGATCAAGTCGATTCACAGCTCCATCACAGCGGGCCGCTTTCAAACCGATTTCCTCGGTTACGGAGGCGTGCCGAGCACGCACTCGACGATCGTCTGCACCACGGCGACCCTGATCTGGGCGAAAGAAGGAGCAAGAAGCCCGGTATTTGCCCTGGCCGTTACGGTGGCGATCCTCGTCATGATGGACGCGGTCAGCCTGCGGCAGTGGGTCGGGCAACAGGCGATGGCGCTGAACCTTCTGCGCGCGGACGAGCCGGGGCTGGAGCGGCTCCGCGAACGGATCGGCCACAAGCCCCTGGAAATTCTTGCGGGAATTGCCCTGGGGATCGCGTGCGGCTACGTCCTGAGCTGGATGGGGTAAAGCAGTCAGTGGATTACCGCGGCTTCTTGTCGCTCCTCGACCCGGCCGCCGTAACGGACCAACGCTCATCGCCTCGGGACCGCTGGGCCACCCGACCCACGCATCGCTCGGCACGCGGCG
>JBLMWR010000136.1:0-6293 GCA_050257335.1 Deltaproteobacteria bacterium
GCAGGCGGTCGAACAGCGCTCCCTTTCCTGCCGCCGTATATTCGTCGCGGAGCTGTCGCTGAATTTGTTCGAGCAATGTCAGGGCCCATTGCTTTTCGAAAACATCTTCCGGCGTCGTGTCGGCCGATGGTTCCCGGGAAAAACGTCCTTCGGCGAAGGGAAAGTCGAAACTCAAAGGCGCCCGGCTGCCCCCGCGTTTCAGGGCCTGTTCGCGTTCGCGCTCGTTCAGGAGAAAGTGCTTGAGAGCCGTCAGCAGAAAGGACCGGAAGCGCCCCCGTTCGGGGCGGGCTTTGACCAGGTCGCCCCGCTCGAGCAGCATGGCGAAAAACCCCTGGGTCAGATCCTCGGCCTGAGCGGCCGCATATCCTCGCCGGCGGACGAAGGCATACAGCGGATACCAGTAAACCGTGCACAGCGTCTCGAGCGCGCCCCGGGCAGCGCCGGATTCGTTTCCGGCGGCGGCCACCACGAGACTCCACCGCGTGGTCGCGAAGCGTTCTGGCTGCAGCGCCGGCGAAAGGGCCCCTTCCGAAGTGTCTGACATAAACCCGATTGTAGACCGCCCGGCGCGCCGAGCCAACGCCGGGTGATCCCACTTGTTGTGTGGTCCGCGGTCCAGATTCGTCTTAATCCAGACTGACGATCTCCGCCGAGTAGGACGGCGCGTGCAAGGCGATGGCGTCAGGTTCGACAGGCGGATCTATTCGCCTTCGCCGTAAAGGACGGCTCGGCGAATCGCGGCCCAGAGGTGCCCTGTGATTCGCGTGGAGATCACGCGCCCGTCGCGGCCGATCAGGACTTGGGCCGGAACCTGAATGACGCCGTACCGCTCAGCCGTCGATTCTTCCGATCCATCCAGCCCGATCGGGAAAGCGAGCCGTTGCTTCCTCACCAACTCCTGCACGCGCGCGGCAGATGCGGAACCGCAATGCACGCCGATGACCACCAGCCCCTGGCTGGCAAATATCTCGTGCGCCCGCTGGAGCGTCGGTAACTGGCTAATCGATTGCTCACCCCGGATCCCCCAGAAATTGAGCAGCACCACTTTGCCGCGCAGGGCCGCCAGCGACTGCGGTTCGCCATTGATCCATGTACGACACACCAGCTCCGCCGGCGCAGGGCGCTGTTCGACAGAAGCGCGGGCCAAGTCGGCTTCGTTTTGCGCCCGCACCTCGATTTCGACGTCACCCTCGTCAAGTTGCACCCACTTGACCGCTTGGCCCTGGCGAATGACCTGCCAGTCGCCGGCTTTAATTGTTTCCGTAAAAGGCGTCACTCGGTAGCGCAGGTTGGGGCTGCGTCCGGAGAAGTGGAACCGGCCCTGCTCGTCGGTGACCGTTGCACGGTCGCGCGCCATGGTCGAAGCACCCCCCAGCTCGTACAAAGTCCACAATTGCACGCGCACGGCTGCCCGCGCGGTTCCATCGGGCCCTCGAAGTATTCCCCGGAGTATCGCCTCGGGCTGCAATTCGATCCGCAATTCCTGCCCCTGTAAGAGCGTTTCAAACTCCACGGTGGCTCTGCCCGAGCGCCGTTCCGTCCGGTCGCTGGCCGCAAAATGGGCAAGTCCGTGCGGAAAGCCGGTGAACGACATCTCGAATCGCCCCTCGTCGTTCGCGAACGACGAACTCTGAGGAAATGAATGCGGGAGTGTGACGAATGCCCCAGCGGCCGGGCTTCCGTCGGGGAGCACCACGACCCCCCGCACCGGAGGAATGCGCCGAGCGAACAGATCGCCCGCCTCGACAGGGCGTTCCGGAGACAGGTCGACTCCCAGCGTTCTGCGCGGCTGGGCGTAAAAGCCGCCTCGATCCTGAACCGACACCTCACCCCAGCCCGCCGGCCCTTCCATCTCATATCGTCCGTTTTCGTCGGTCGCCGCGCGCCCGGTTTGGACTCGATCCGTGGCCAAAGCCACTGTCACGCCTTTAATGGGCTGCTGATTCTGATCGAGGACGCGCCCTGAGACTTTTGCCCGAGGAACCAATTCAAAGCGCAGTCGTTCACCGACGGCATCTGTCGGATTCCAGCCCCGATACAAAACGGACGGTTTTCTCGCCAGCAGAGTCGGATGGGACACGCTGACGGTCACGTGTTCGACATCTCCCAGGCGCGTCGTAAACACTCCCTGTGCGTCAACCTGCTCATCGAAAATGGCGATCGTATTCGGAATGCCGGACACGTTCACCCGGGCGTCGGGCACCGCTTCTCCCGTTGCCGCGTCTGCCACCTCGACGAAGAGCGGCGAACCGCGCTGCATCGTGACCGGCACCGGTCCACGACCGGCAGCGACTTTCGCCTCCACGACCTGCCGCGCGTAGTCGGGATGTTTGATTCGCATGGTGACTGCGGCAAAGGGCGGCAGATTTTCAATTTTAATGAGCCCCTGCTCGTCGCTCCGCGGGAGGCCGATCCCTTCGCGCTTGAGAACTTCGGACAGCAACCAGAAATCGTCGGAGTTGTCGTCGTGCCAGTGAATCCAGTCGACGTCTGCTCCGGCGATCGGCTGCCCGTCTGGATTGGCCAGTTGATGCGGCAATTGTGCGGGGCGTTTCAAGACGATGCGCAGATTTTCGTCCACGACGCCTGCCGAAAGGCCGAAGCGATGCACGCCGCCGAAGCAGTATCCCTGCGCGATCGCCGTCACCGTCACTGATTCGGGAGGGACGTTGGGGAAGCGGAAGCGGCCCTGGTCATCCGTCGTCGCGGAAACGAAGCGGAAGGCCTGCGGGGCGCGTCCGTCCCGCAGCCAGATGTGCGCCGATCCAATTCCGCGCCCGTCTTCGGTGACGACCCGGCCGCCGATCGTCACCTTCGAGGCTTCGTGCGGATCGGACCGCGCCCCGCCGCGGAGGTCCGGCTTTTCGTCGCGCTGTTTCGCCGGTTGAGTTTTGAATGCGGGCTCGCTTCCTTCCGACACCGGAACCGATCCGCTCGCGTTCCCGCTAAGCCGATAGTCCCGCACTTGCGTGCCTTCGGGAAAATCGACCCTGAAGTCGGCGTCCGCCGCCCGGACATTGATCTCTTGGCCGGTAACTTCGCCGGTGGTCTTATGCCGAACTCTTCCACCGAGCGAATAGGACGACACCCAGTTGGCGGGGAACCAGCCCAGATTGGGATCGACTTTATAAGAGACTTCAACCGGGGACATCGGCGAATCGGAACCGGCAGACGCCAGTTTCGCTCTTCGGATCGCGTAAGTGGCTGCGGGGTCAACCCACAGTCGCCACACGGAACGCATTTCGTCTTTGGACCGGGCAGCCAGCACGGCCACGCACTCAAATCCGTCAACGACGGCACGTTCGTCGAGGACACGGATGCTCTCGGGATCAAATCCTCCCATCTTCCGGTCAAGCGGCCGCAGGAACCATTGCAGCGCATGACAATCGGTTTGAGTCAACGCGGGATTGGATTTCTGGAGCCAAATGAGGGCGTTCGGCTGTGTACCGGGAAGGAAGGCTTCTTGAAGCTTCCTGGCCACCGTGCCGTCGAAAACACACGTCTCCTTCCGGTTGACCAGGGTGGGTTCCTTTTCGCCCGCCAGGTCGCCGAACCACCACATTTTCCCGTCGATCGTAAAACGCGAGCGAAGGCCGTCAACCATGAGGGTGCAACTGCTGGAATACTCCGTGTCAACCTGCGGCCACACAGCGGGCGGCACCGGTTTCGTGTCACGGCGAATTCGCGGGAGCACGATCGATGCCGCCGCGTCCAGTCTCGTCAGGCGAAACTCGACGCGGTACGAACTGCACTTCTCCTGCCGCGCCTTCCAGGCTGCCAGAAGTCGTCCTCTATCCAGATCGGCGCTTGAATCCGTGGGCACATCCCCCGGTGCTGCCACAGAATCGGCGTTCCGGACGCCATCGGCAGCAACGCCGGCTTCTCGACTCGTCGCGCGCAGGGACCCCGCGGTCAGTACGAGCCCGACTGCGAATGCCGTCAAACCCAGCCGCGGGATGAGGGGCAAACGTCGTGAAAGGGAGCGATTCTCGTCGAGGATTGCGGCAACCCTCCGTTGCATTCCGCCGGGGCGCGCCATCGAGACGCCAATCTGAACCCGGCTCCCGGCTCCCGCCGCCGCGGCGGCCAGAGTGAGAAGGTGTCGTGCGTATTCGGTGCGCCGCATCGTCCCTGCAATAACAGCGTCGTCGCAGCAGAGTTCGGCAAGGGCCGCAACTCGCCGCGCGAGAAGCCAGCTCAAGGGATGGAACCAATACATGCAGCAATTGAGTCGAGCCGCCATGCCGATCAGGAAGTCGCCCCGCGCAATGTGGGTCAGCTCGTGCCGCAGCACCGCCTGCTTCTGCTCGGAGGTCCACGAATCCCATTCCGGCGGAACGAGAATGTGGGGCGAGAACCAGCCCACGGTCACGGGAACGCACACATCGCGGCTCTCGCGTAAGGACGCCGGGTGAATCCCAACGTCCGCGGCCACAACGCGAACCATCGAGTCGCTCGAGTCAAACTGCCGGGCTCGCTGCACGATCCGGCGAGCGGTAATGATGCCGGTGGCCAGTCGCGCCAGTAGAATCAATGCGACGGCTGCATAGCCGATTGCGATCACTTGTAAGGGAGTGACGGCGAACGGCAGGGACGCAAGCGCCTGCGTTGCGGGCCGCGTCGGCACGGGGAGTGCGGCAGCGCGGGATTCGACCACCCTACGATTGCCGGGTGACAGTGACTGTTCCGCGCGGGTCGCCACAGGGGTTTCGTCTCGCAAAGGCTGGCCCACGGCCGCGATGCCTTCAGGTGGAACTGTGTGGCTGGAGCTGCGTTCTGAACTCTCGACAGTTTGATGTTCCGTCGCCGCCGACACGTTCGGCCCGGCCGTATTGCGCCCTGCTGCGGGAATCACGGGAACCGCCAGCGGCGGGAGCACGACAGAGAGCAGCGGCATCAAAAGCATTCCTACGAGGACCATCGTCCAGACGTGATGATTGATCGTGGCATTCCGCGGGCGCAACACCGCCAGCACAACGCCAGCAAGCCCAGCGACAAGTAACGATCTGACCGATGCCTCGATAACGAGCATCACGGCGTCGCGACAACCTGCTGGCATGACGCGGATCTCCCTCTCATGGTACCAATTCTAGGGCCAAAGCTGTCAGGCCTTCCTGTTCGGCCGCCTTACGGCGACGGCTTCGGCCGCTGTGATCTTCATGGCGAGTTCAGCCAGTTCGTCGAGTGTGAGGATCTGATCGTCGACCATCCCCACCAGCAGCTTCTCGACCGAACCTTCACAAAAACGATGGATGATCCCGCGAACCGCGTCGGTGGCCACACTCCGGGGATCAATCTGTGATTCGTAAACGTAGGTTCGACCCTCGACGCGATGCCGCAGATAACCCTTGACTTCCAAGCGGCGCAGAATCGTGCGGACCGTCGAATCCTTGACGGGCTGCTTCTTTTCAAGCGCCCGGCGAACCTGTTCGGCGGTGGTGGCTCCGGTCTCCCACACGAAATCCATCACCTGGCTTTCGAGCGGACCGAGGAACTGTTGTCGGCGACGGGGCATGCGGCTTTCCCATAAGCGCTACGACCTGTAGTGTTACATTATGTAACATTAAAGGTGCGGAGCGTCAAGCCTCGCGCCCCGGGCGCGAGGACGATACGCGGAAGCTGTCGACGTCTCGGGTGGCCGTGTCTTTTCGCCCCGGGAGATCATCTTCTCGCTCGCGGATGCCCCATCAACCCGCCGTTCCAGCCGTAACAACCGTCAGCGTCGGAAGAATCGGACAAACCGGCTGCGGCGTCTGGATTTGTCTCATTTTCCAGATTCTCCCAATGGTGCGCGCTTCCTCACGACAGTTAAGGTGGAACGAGATGACTGTTTTGGGACGTTTTTCTGGTCGGTGACGGTTTCTGCAAATGTGATCGGGCCAAGTGGCGGACGGACGGGTCGCCAGCGCGAACACCGTCCATCAACCGGTCGTAACCAGCCTTGCGCCGGAGCATGGTCTCGTCGGCAGACTCGAAGGCAAAGCCCTGAAGGAAAGCACAATGATGTGGGTTCGTTCGCGGAAGTGGAAAGTCTTGGCGGCCTTTCTGGCGACGGCGCTGGCGGCCCAGCAGGCGTCGGCGACGGTGCTGGCGATTCCGTTCTTCAGCCAGCGCGACCCCCGCTGGAACAACTGGACGATCTGCGCCACAGTCTCGATGGCCATGGCCCTCGCCTACCGCGGCGCCGCTGTCGATCCCCCTACACTCATCAACTGGCTGAACGCGCACAATGGTTACTCCTGGGACGGCAAGCAGGGCCCGGTCAACTGGAAGATCGCCTGCACCTACCAGGG
>JBLMWR010000137.1:0-4827 GCA_050257335.1 Deltaproteobacteria bacterium
TCCCCGGGGGCGCTCACGGCCGCCGGCCTGAAGCAGGCTCTCGAAGATTACGAGCAGATTGCCGAGCTGATGAGCCGTTTGGGGTCATACGCCGGTCTGCTGACGGCGGCCGACACCGCGAACGACGCATACCGCCGGCTGGAAGACCGGATCCAGCAGCAGTTGGTCGAGCGCGAGAATCAACTGACGTTCTTCGATCTGGGGTGGCTCGCGGTTGACGACCAGGTCGCCGCGGGGCTCGTGGCCGACCCGCTTCTGGCGAATTACCAGCACCATCTCTCGTCGGCCCGGCGCTACAAGCCGCATACGAAGAGCGAACCGGAAGAGCTGCTGCTGAACCAGAAGTCGCTCACCGCCCGGTCCGCCTGGACGACCCTCTTCGACGAGTTCGTCGCCTCGCTTCAATACACCCTCGATTACAACGGCCAGAAACGGACCCTGACCCAGCCGGCGATCCTGGCCCTCAACTACGACGCCGACCGCGGCTTGCGCAAAGCGGCGCAGGCATGCTTCTTCGAGGAGCTGTCGCGGCACGAGCTGGTGCTCACGAACATCTTCAACACCATCGCCCAGGACCACGCCATCAACGACCAGATCCGGCAGTACGATTCGCCGATGGCCAGCCGGCACCTGGCCAACGAGGTCTCTCCCGAAGTCGTGGCCCGCATGCTGGAAACGGCCGAGGCGAATTATTCGATCGCGCACGATTACTACCGGCTCAAGGCGCGGCTGCTCGGCCTTCCGAAGATGGCGACCTACGACCAGTACGCCCCCGCGGCGACGAACATGCCGGGCTGCGAATACGCCGCGGGACGCGACACGGTGCTGACGGCGTTCGGGCGTTTCCATCCCACGATGCGCGACGTGGCGGCGCAGTTCTTCGAAAAGAGCTGGATCGACGCCGAAGTCCGCCCGGGGAAGCGCGGCGGGGCCTTCAGCGCCAGCACGGTGCCGGGCGTCCATCCCTACATTCTCCTCAACTGGACCGACAAGCTCCGCGACGTTTCGACCATGGCCCACGAGCTGGGGCACGGCATTCACCAGTATCTGTCGCGCAAGCAGACCTATCTCAATTTCCATCACCCGCTGACGATCGCCGAAACTGCCAGCGTGTTCGGCGAATTCCTGACGTTTGATTACGTCATGGAGACAACCGCCGATCCGGAGGTGAAGCTGGGCCTTTTGTGCAGCAAAATCGAAGACGCTTTCGCCACGGTCTTCCGGCAGAACGTCCTTACCCGCTTCGAACAATCGACGCATGCGGCCCGCAGGAAAGAGAAGCTGTCCTCGGGAGAGATCTGCGACCACTGGTGGAAGGCGAACGAGGCGCTGTACGGCGACGCGGTGGAAATGTTCGAGCCTTACCGCTGGGGATGGTCATACATTCCCCACTTCATCCACACGCCGTTCTACTGCTACGCCTACGTGTTCGGCGAGCTGCTCGTCCTGTCGCTGTACCGCATGTATCAGGAAGAAGGGGCGCCTTTCGTCCCGCGGTACCTGGCTCTGCTCGAATCGGGATCGAGCGCGGCCCCCGAGGTGCTGCTGTCGCGCGTGGGCGCGAACATCGCCGACCCGGTGTTCTGGCAGAAGGGGATGGACGTGCTCCGCGACATGGTCCGCAAGGCGACTGACCTGGCCGGGCAGCTCAAGCGGTGAGACCGCTTCTCCCCCCGTTGAGCAAGAGGCGAGGCGCCGATTGATCCGCGCGCGCAGCGGCACCGTTTCATATCCGTGGGGGTTTCACCTCGCGCCGGAATCGAATACGAGCCCGCGGCGGCTCGCTGGCGGAGGGGGCAGAGCACCCTGTATATTAGCGGCGGTCGATGGTCGACCCTCGCCGATCCGGGAGAATCGCATTCATGTCACAGGATTTTACAGCACCGGCATCGCCCCCCGGTCCGCCGCCCGGCGCAGTCCGCGAGCCGGAGCAGCCCAAAAGCGTTTTTCTCGTCTCCTACCCGAAAGTCGTGTTCCTGTACCCGACGTTCTTTGCGGCCCTGATCGCCGGCGTATACATGTTGATCGCCCAGGATCCCGCGCGCACCGATACGTACGTGGTTTCGGGCCTGTTCATGGCGGTCTTCGCCGTCAACCTCGTCGTGTTCGCGTTCGATTTTCCACGAACGACTTCGCTCACGCTGTTTTTCTTTCTGGTGGCGGTAGTTCTGGGGATCCTGCTGCTGTTCCGGTTCAACAGCCAGATCCTGCCATTTCTGCACGAGGCTCTGAGCGCTTACCAGCCGTCGGCGAACGCGACATTTTACTTCTCGATCACCGGGGCGCTGGGGGCCGTGTTCCTCGCGGTGCTTATCAATGTCCAGTTCGACTACTGGGAGATCACCCCCAACGAGCTGCTGCATCATCACGGGGTCCTGTCGAACCTGGAACGCTTCGCATCGCCGAGCCTGAAGATCGACAAGGAGATCAACGACGTCTTCGAATACTTTCTGCTGCGGTCGGGGAGGCTGATCCTGCATCCCAGCGACGAACGCCGGGCGATCGTGCTCGAAAACGTCCTGGGGATCAACCGCAAGGAAGCCACCCTCACCAAAATGCTCGGCGCCCTGCAGGTGCAGGTCCGCACCGGGCCGGCTGGATAACCTCCGATTCACCTGACTGACGATTCCTCCAGACATCCGGGAGCAACTGCAAATGACCAAATCGCGACTGACCGTACTGGTGCTGGCGATGATTCTGTGCGCGGCGGGGACGATCGGCGTCTCGTCCGCCGACGACAAAGACGGCTGGATCAGCCTCTTCAACGGGAAAGACCTCACCGGCTGGAAGGCCAGCGAAGGGGTCGAGTGGAAGGTCGAGAAAGGCGAGATCGTCACGCCTCCCAAGCGGTCGCATCTGTTCACCGAGCAGGAATTCAAGAACTTCGAGTACAAAGTCGATTGCCTGACGACGCCCGGGAGCAACTCGGGTCTCTACGTCCACACGAAGTACCAGGACTCGTTCCCCGACGCGGGCTACGAAGTGCAGGTCAACCAGACGCACGGCGACCCGGTCAAGTCGGGGAGCCTCTACAACGTCGTCAAACTCTTCAGCAGTCCCGTCAAGGACAACGAGTGGTACACGTACCACATCACCGTCAAGGGGAAGCAGATCACGGTCCGCATCAACGACAAGGTCCTCTACGAATACGTCGAGCCCGAAGGGGTCACCGGCCCCCGCAAGCTGAGCAAGGGGAGCTTCGCCATTCAGGCCCATGATCCCAAGAGCGTCGCCCGCTACAAAAACATCATGGTCAAGCCCCTGCCGGATTGAGCGGCGCGGCATGAGACTCGGCTACAACACGAACGGCCTGGCCTTTCACCGCTGGTCGGACGCGCTCGAACTCCTGGCCGACCTTGGCTACGAGTCGGTGGCGATTACGCTCGACCACCATTGCCTCGATCCGTACGCCGAGGGGCTGGCGCACGAAACGGCCCGGATGGCCGGGCTCTTGAGCCGCCTGAAGCTGACGTCGGTTGTGGAAACGGGCGCGCGGTTCCTTCTTAACCCGCGCCTCAAGCACGAGCCGACTCTGATGTCGGCCAGCCCCGACGAGCGCGCTTTGCGGATCGACTTTTTGAAGCGGGCCGTGGACATCGCCTGCGACCTGGGGTCGGACGCCGTGTCGTTCTGGTCGGGGATTCTGCGGGAAGAAATCCCTCGCGAAACGGCCCTCGTGCGCCTCGCCGACGGCTGTGCCGAGGTCATCGATCACGCCACGGCCCAAAAAATGAACCTCGGCTTCGAGCCCGAGCCGGGGATGTTCATCGAGAGCTTTGCACAATTCGACGAGCTGCTGCAGCAGGTGGACGCATCGGTGTTCGGTCTGACGATCGACGTCGGGCACGTGCACTGCGTCGAAGAGGGGCCGATCGCCGGATATCTCCGGCAGTGGGCCCCGCGCCTGGTCAACGTGCACATCGAGGACATGCGGAAGGGCGTCCACGAGCACCTGCGATTCGGCGAAGGGGAAATCGATTTTCGGCCGGTGATGAAGGCGCTGACCGAGATCGATTATACCGGCAGCGTGCACGTCGAACTGAGCCGCCACAGCCACATTGCCCCCGACGTCGCCCGAGAATCGCTTGAGTTCTTACAGGGTGTCCTCTCCGGTTCTCCCCCCCTTCGCAAGGGGGGGGCAGGGGGGGTCGGGTGAAGTGATTTGCCGGGCACGCCGTCGCATGGCACGCCCATCGGCGAGTGCCGCACCGCTCGACGCATCGGGCTGTATGCCCCGCCCCGGGTGACATACCCTGAGCCTTTTGCGAAGGGCGTGGGGTGTCAGGCCATCGCTAACGCTGAACGTTGGCAAGGCAATGCCGCGATTTCCGCAGATTCGTCGCAGATGAATATCTATGAGTGTATAACGGCCGGCGTACGTTTTCGCGCATCAGCGAACCGGCCGTTCGCCGAAACCGCTGACAGCATCAGAGATTGCGGAATGGGGACTGCGCCTCCCGGAAGCGCATTTCCGACCCGCAAAAAATTCAGAAAAAAAGTCCAAATTCTTCGCAAGGTAAAGGGGGACACCGCCCTGCGCTCGTATGAATATTATTCATTTCTCGTTCGCCGTTATACATCGACGCCTGCTTGCACGATTGCGACGCGATGCGGGGAAAAGTTCCCGATCGGAGCGAAATATGCGCCGAGAAAAGGTGAGGAACCATTCTTGTATCTTCGAACGGCGTGGATCATCCGCGCCGCGAGAAGAGTGTCAGTTTAGAAAAAGACGAAGGAGATCCGCGGATGACGCGGATACGCGCGGATGGCTCAGTTCACCTCGTTCGTACTTATCCGCGCGTATCCGCGTCATCCGCGGTTAAATTC
>JBLMWR010000138.1:0-5687 GCA_050257335.1 Deltaproteobacteria bacterium
ATGTGTTTCGTCAGCACCTTCAGCACTGACCTTGTGATCTGGGCGGGGTCGGCATTGGGATCGCGACTGAACGCCTGCGACACGTGCGCTATGAATTGTTCCTGCCGCCGCTCCTTCACCGGTGTCCCGCCGGGATGCCAGCCCTCGTAAAAGATTCCGCGGACCAGCAGCGGCAACTGGGCTGCCAGGTGAGCCGCCCCATCCACCGACAACCGGTCGCGCAGGGCATGCAATACCGCCCGCAGGGCCTCGTAGGCCTTGTGGCGATCCGTCCAGCGGAGATCATCTATGATGTCATCCAGCCAGATGTTGGTGGTCTTGACGGTCGTATCGACGACTTTCAGTCCCGTGGTGCTCATGACAAGCTCAACTCCTTTCCAGGATTCGTTCGGGCTTTTCCAGGACTCATTCCGGGTGCAGACATGGGTACCGCTGCAGTTCTTCTCGACTCCAGCAGGCCAGTCCCGCCCGATTATCGACGGTTTCCACGGAGACGATCGCGTCCGGATCGTCATAGCTGACCTTGCCCGGCGTTCCCGCCTTCTCCAGGGCGTTCAGCAGTTCCCGGCCGAGCAATTGCTCTTCATCGATGGTGTGCAGCCGTCCCTTGAACCCGCGGCGATGCATCCGCACGTGGAATTGCCTGCCGGTCAGAGACGGCACGAATTTCAACACAAGCTCCCGCGATTTGGCCTCGAACTCCTCCGGGGACTGAAAACTGAACGCCTCGGAGAACGGCGCCACGTGTCCCAGAACTTCGGCGGCGGCCGGGTGCGCCGTCAGCCAGCCCTGCAGGGACTCGAGGAACGCATGGATGTCCGGCACGTTCATCACCAGAACGTTGGGGTACTGTGTGCGGTCGACGAACCCGAAGCGACGCAACAATTCCCGCGCGTCGCGTCTCCTTCGCTCGCGCACCGTGGCGATCACATTCCAATCGTGCATCGCGCTGCCTCCGGCAGCCCTTTCAGGTTGAATGTTCTTCTTCGGTGAGTACTTCGGAAATGCGCTCTTCGAGCCGGTCGAGATCCCATTTTCCCTGATCGCGGATGATCGACCGCAGCAGAGGGTTGATCCCGCTGATGGTATCCGCAATATCGGCCAGCAACTGCAGGCATTCGCGGGTCCTGGTGACCTCTTTGGGCATTTCTACGAGGTCGCGCAAAATCGCGCCTTCGGAGCGCGAGGCGAGGATCGGCTCGCTCAGGTTTTCGACGAAGACCCTCGTGCGCTTGCCGGGTTTGCGCCCTTCCTCAAGCGGTTCCAGCCCCACGACCCGGTCTGACCGCACGTACTTGCCATAGCCAGGCGATACCATCAGTCCCGGGAGCACTTTCATGGCGATCTCTCCGTCAACTGCCGACGGGTGTCGAACCGACAAAATCCTTCTTCCCGGGCGGCCTGCAGGGCAGCCGTGTATTCCGCCGAGGTAATCGGGCGATTGATCGATTCGTACCGGCAGGCCCGGTGCTCGGGCCGGTACTGGTCCATCAGGTTCACATACGTATTCCGCGAAACCTCCTGCGCGAGAAATCGCATGATCTGACGGGTGCCGGCGACGTCGTTCGGCATCACCAGATGCCGAAGCAGCAGCCCGCGCCGCGCCAGTCCGTCTTGACCGACCACGAGATCCCCCACCTGGCGGTGCATGGCTTTGATGACCCTGCGGGCAACCTCCGGGTAGTCCGCGGCCTTCACCAGCCATTTTGCCGCCTCCGGATCCCAGACTTTGAAATCGGGCATGTAGATGTCGACGATGCCGTCGAGCAGCTCGATGCTCTCCGGGCTGTCATAGGCCCCGGTGTTGTAAACGATAGGCAGCCGCAGGCCGCGTTCGATCGCCATGCTCAACCCTTCGAGCATCTGCGGCACGACGTGCTCGGGGGTGACGAAATTGATGTTATGGCAACCCCGCCCCTGCAGCTCGAGCATCATGTCGGCCAGGGTTTCCGGGCGCGTAGGCCGGCCCTGGCCCTCCCAGGAGAGCTGCCAGTTCTGGCAGAACACGCACCGCAGATTGCACCAACTGAAAAAAATCGTTCCCGATCCGTTCCAACCCCGCAGGCAGTCCTCTTCTCCGAAATGGGGAAAATGGCTGGCGACGACCGCGTACCGCCCGGTGCGGCACACGGCCCCGCGGATATCGTCATGCAAACGGTCGACGTGGCAATCCCGCGGACAGACGGTGCAATCCGCCAGCCACGCGAGCGCCCGCTCGACTCGGCGAGCCAGTTCGCCGCTGCGATGCAGCGCCAAGTAACAGGGATAGTCAGGACTGGGGGCCGACGCATGACTCATCGACGTACTCCGCGGCGGACCGGATTCCCCAGCCGGTCGGGCTGGCCAGGGGACCGCGTTCACAGCACTTCACCCCTCGAGAGCCGAGAAACACAGACGGCTGACGGCGACGACAGGCACGTGGTAAGGCTGCGGCGCGTAGCACGTGTGACTCCGCTCCCAGGCTTCACCCCCGTCTTCGCGAATGCGGCGGCACATCTGCCGAATTTCTTCCTCGGTGGGGTCCGGGTTCTTGCTCTCCTGTGCCGCACGCCGGCATTCGCCGGTGCAGAACTTGCGGTTCCCGGAAAATTGGCGGCGGCACCACTGACAAAGGCTGCGCAGATCTCTGGACATCTTCTGGTTTCTCCTGTTCCTGATGTTTCCACAGCGCGAAAAAAAAGCCCCTGGCGTGCAATCAATGCACACAGGGGCTGACAAAGCCAAATTGAGTGTCGCCCATCGCGGGCAACTCGATACTCACACACTTACCACCTCAGCAGTCGTTTGTCAAATGAAAAAAAACAGATCACGGTTTCTGCGCGCGAAGGTCGGCGAAAAAAATCTGAGAGTCGGGCGCTTGACATCGGCGCGTGGCCGTGTTAAAAGGATCGGCGATATGTGTGCCCGCGACGGGCGCACGTCGAATTGGCAATGAGAGCCCTTCTGCACTGTGATGGTGTCGAGGGCTTTTTTGTTTGGCTATGGCAGCCCCGGCCGTGCGAACTGCGCACACTCGGGGCTTTTTTTGTTTTTGCAACACCTGTCGTTCACCTGCAAGAAAGGATGGCAGCCATGTTGGTGGAATTCAGCATTAACCCGATGGAACGACCGCACATGAGCAAGGACGTGGCGCGGGTCCTCGAGACCTTGGAACAATCCGGATTCGAGTACCGGATTGGGCCGATGAGCACCTGTATCGAGGGGCGATGGGAGGACGTGATGGCGGTGATCCACCGCTGTCACAGCATGCTGGCCGAGGGGCATCCGCGCGTGCTCACGACCATCACCATCGACGACCGCAAAGAGCGGCCGCACCACCTCAAAGAGGTGGTTCCCGCCGTCGAGCGGCAACTGGGACACGCCGCACAGCATTAAAGCATTAAAGAATTCGTCTCGTGAAGGGATCTGACGTTTTTTGAATCTCAATGAAGAAAGGAGTGTTGCCATGCCAACCGCGCTGTCCACCCAGGGTTCCCGTCAACTGCAACCCCTGTTCAAACCCCTTCGTGCGCTGCAGGAGGAATTCGATGAATTGTTCAATCGCCTGTCATCCGACTGGAACGGCCGGTGGTTGAAATCCGAATTCTACGCGGCCTGCGATCTGTCGGAGACCGCCGACGCCTTCCAGGTCCGCATGGATGTTCCGGGGATCAAGCCCGACGACATCAACGTCCAGGTGACCGGCGATACGGTGCAGATCTCGGGAGCGCGCAAGGAAGAGAAGGAGGAGAAAGGGAAGATGTACCACCGGCTCGAACGCCGCAGCGGCAAATTCGCGGAGACGTTGCGACTTCCCTGTGCCGTCAATGAAGAGAAAGTCCAGGCCGAATTCCACGAGGGCGTCCTGACCGTCACGCTTCCCAAGACCGAATCGACGAAGACTCGCACCGTGAAGGTCAAGGCTCACGAGGCCAAATGATTTCTGCGATTTGTTTCGTGCTCTGACGCAGCGAGCACTTGAGATTTCGGTCAACCACTAACGCACAAGGAGCTTCATCATGACATTGGCCGCTGAAAAAGAACTGGAACACATCGGCGAGACGAAAGGCTGTGAGGATCACGATTACGACCTGATCCAGGAGCTGAGCCGGCGACTCGAATCGCTGTGGCGGTGCGACCAGTACATCGCCAACGCCAACGGGCACTCTGATCTGCAAACCTTCTGGCGCGACATTAAACGCCAGGAGCAGAGCAACATCAAACGGCTCAAACAACTTGTCTGCGACGAGATCAAGAAGGGGTGTTTCTAATTGCAAACTGTGTCGAAAAGGTCGAAGGGGTCGAAGACGTCGAAGTAGAAATCCGCTTCGAGGCTTTCGACCTCTTTGCCTCCTTTTGACCTCCCTGAGAGGTGCGATCATGACAACCCGCAACGTCGTCATTTATCACTGCCTTTCGTGCGGCAGCGTCGTGCACGCCGAACCGGAGGCGGAACCGCCCCAGTGCTGCGGGCACGAGATGGTGAAAGCTGCGGCGGAGACGATCCGTGAGGGCCAAGAGGCGGAAGAAGCGGCGCCCGGCCATTGTGAAACGGCGCCGCCCATCGGCAAGGGCCGGCCGAAGCCCCGTTGAAGCCGCATGGTCACGGATCGTCTCCTCGCCGACGTGCTGGTCTCAGTCCACGCGCTGTTTGTCGGCTTCGTGCTGGCCGGTCTGCCCCTGGCGTTTGCGGGGCGTGCCTTTCACTGGGAATGGACCCGGAATTTCTGGTTTCGAGCGGGCCATCTGGCGGCGATTCTCTTCGTCGTCGGGCTCACATGGATGCGCATTCCGTGCCCGTTGACAGTTTGGGAAAACCGGCTGCGGGAACTGGGCGGACAGGCGCGCTATCCGGGAGACTGGATCGGGTATTGGGTGCACCGATTTTTATTCTACCAGTTTCCGCCCTGGGTGTTTGCAACGGCTTACACGCTGTTCGCCCTGGCCGTCCTGACGGCTTTCTGGATCGCCCCGCCGCACTGGCCAACCCGCCAGCTGCCCCCTGGCCGCGAGTAATATCGCCGAAATCACACGATCCGCCGTTCTTCGAGGAAGTACCAGATGACGGCCAGGACGCTGACCGCCAGTCCGAACATGGCCCCGCGGTGGTCGTTGATCAGGTATCCCACGAGCGGACCCCCCACGAACAAGAGCAGCATCACTGTCCGACGAATACCTTTGGACGTCATCGCAGCCGCTCCTTGAATCCGCGGTAAAAGAAAACGACCCCTGGCGTTCTTCGCGCCGGGGGCCGTCATGGCGTGTCCAACGAACGGCAATTGCCCGTCGCATGCCATTGCCGATACCGCCACAATAAACACGATCCTGCCGGGAATCAATCGACCGGGAAGGGACCGCGTTCCACGCCGCACGGCTTCTCGCGCAACGAGACTTTGCGGTAATTAACGAGATTTTCCGTAAATGTGGCATCGAATGCAAATTCGGCACCGAATGACTGAGTTGATGTTTAATGGGCCGGGGATGACTTTAACAACATATCTATCGGGAAACTCCCGATAGTCGCAGTACTGCGATCTTGCAAGAATGCCTCTCGCTACACGGCCCCTCCAGACGTAAGGCGTTGGCCCGCACTTTACCCTGGAGCGGGCCGTGAGTTTTTTGGGGTTGTAGTGAGGGCACTCTGTGATCCTGTGGTTTCGAGGTCCCAGGGCGGACCAGGGCGCGAGCTGCAATTCCGGGTCAAGCCC
>JBLMWR010000139.1:0-4107 GCA_050257335.1 Deltaproteobacteria bacterium
GGACAGGGAAACTCTGTCCAAACGTCCGGGTTGCACGGCCGACAAATCTTTCAGGGGTGGCTTCAATTGGACCCATCCCCTTTCGTCATTCGGCTTTGAGGATTCTTTCCCGGCGCGCCGGCATTCGGAAATTGGATTTCGTCTTTCCAGATGGCAGTACTCCCCATGACTCCTGCAAAAGTTCTGGCCCTGTGCCGCGAAAAGGAAATCAAGGCCGTCGATCTGCGCTTCATGGATTTTCCCGGAACGCAGAAGCACTTCACGATACCGCTGTCGGCCCTGTCGGAGGCGAGTTTCGAAGACGGGCTGGGATTCAACGCGTCATCGATCCGGGGGTGGAAGGCGATCAACGAAAGCGACATGCTCGTCGTGCCGCAGGCCGAGACGGCCGTCATCGACCCGTTCATGAAGAATACGCTGGCCATCACCTGCAATATCCAGGACCCGGTGACGCGGGCCAATTATCCCAAAGACCCGCGGAACGTGGCCCTCAAAGCCGAAGCGTACATGAAATCGACGGGGCTGGTTGAGGAGGCGTATTTCGGGGCTGAAGCCGAGTTCTTCGTCTTCGATGACGTGCGCTTCGACCAGAACGAGCACGAATGCTATTACCACGTCGACAGCGTCGAAGGGGAATGGAACCGCGGCCGCCAGGAACCGGCGGGCAACCTCGGCAACAAGATCCGCTACAAGGAAGGGTATTTCCCCGTCCCGCCGGTCGACACCCTGCAGGACCTGCGGACGGAGATCATGCTGACGCTGCTGGAGTGCGGAGTCGAGGTCGAGTCGCAGCACCACGAAATCGCCTCGGGAGGACAATGCGAAATCGACATGAAGTACCAGCCCCTGGTGCGCATGGCCGACAATCTGCTCCTCTATAAATATGTCGTGAAGAACGTCGCCGCGCGTCACGGCAAGACGGCCACCTTTATGCCCAAGCCGTTGTGGAACGACAACGGTTCGGGCCTGCACATCCACCTGTCGCTGTGGAAACACAAAGAGCCGCTGTTCGCCGGCACCGGGTACGCCGGTTTAAGCCCGATGGCGCTGCACGCCATCGGCGGCGTATTGAAACACGCCCCGGCCCTGATGGCCTTCTGCTGCCCGACCACCAACAGCTACAAGCGGCTCGTCCCCGGCTTCGAGGCGCCGGTGAACCTGACCTACAGCAGCCGCAACCGCTCGGCGGCCATCCGCATTCCGGTCTACAGCCCCAGTCCGGCAGGCAAACGGTTCGAGTTCCGACTCCCCGATTCGTCGTCGAACGGGTATCTGGCGTTCGCCGCGATCCTGATGGCGGCCCTCGACGGCATCCAGAACCGGATCGACCCCGGCCCGCCGCTCGACAAGGACATGTACGACCTCGTCCCCGAGGAGCTGGCCCGCTGCCCGCAGCCTCCGGTGTCGCTCGAGGCGTCGCTCGAGGCGCTGCGCGAAGATCACGAGTTCCTCTTGCGCGGCGACGTCTTCAACGAAGACGTCATCGACACGTGGACCTGGTACAAAACCGAGCACGAAGTCGAGGCCCTGCGACAGCGCCCGCACCCGTTCGAGTTTGCGATGTATTACGACATCTGAGACTGTATCCCCAGCACCTGCCGGTAATAGGGAATCGTCTTCTTCAATCCCTCTTCGAGGGGCACCTGCGGGGCCCACTTCAGAATCGTCTTCGCGCGGGTGATGTCGGGGCAGCGCTGTTTAGGGTCATCGGCGGGCAGCGGCTCGTGGGTGAGTTTCGATTTCGAACCGGTCAGCTTCAGCACTTTTTCCGCCAGCTCCAGCATCGTGAATTCGCCCGGGTTTCCCAGGTTGATCGGACCGCACGTGTCGTTCTGGTCCATGAGGCGCATCAGCCCTTCGACCAGGTCGTCGACGTAACAGAACGAGCGCGTCTGCCTGCCATCGCCGAAGATCGTCACCGGATCCCCGCGCAGGGCCTGGGTGATGAAATTCGAAACGACCCGGCCGTCGCCGGGATCCATCCGCGGGCCGTAGGTGTTGAAGATGCGCGCCAGGCGGATCTCGAGTTCGTGCGCCTGGTGGTAGCTCATGCACAGCGACTCGGCGACCCGCTTCCCCTCATCGTAGCAGCTTCGGGGACCGATCGGATTGACGTGCCCCCAGTAATCCTCGGTCTGCGGATGCACCTCGGGATCGCCGTAGACTTCCGACGTCGAGGCCTGCAGGATCCGCGCGCGGCAGCGCTTGGCCAGCCCCAGCATGTTGACCATCCCCACGGTCGAGGTCTTGATCGTCTTGATGGGGTTGTACTGGTAATGCGGGGGCGAGGCCGGGCAGGCCATGTTGTAAATCTGGTCGGCTTCGACGTACAGCGGGTGCACGATGTCGTGCCGGATCATCTCGAACCGCGGATTCGACAAAAGGTGCGTGATGTTGGCTTTCCGCCCGGTGAAGAAGTTGTCGACGCAGATGACCTCGTCGCCGCGCGCGAGCAACCGCTCGCACAAATGACTCCCCAGAAACCCGGCGCCGCCGGTGACAATGACCACTGACATTTTATTATCCCAAAACGAGGAGTGAATCGGGCGAAGAGGCGAGCCCCGGCAATGCCGTCTGAATCGGGCTTGCGCTCTTCACGAATCTTCAATCACACCCGGAATCCGGATGACGAATACCTCTGCCGTGTGTTTCTTCGCTTTGCCGCATGAAATGGATACGATGACGGCCGGGCTGCAGCGACCCGGCGCGGCGCGTTCGTTCTACCCGATTTCGTGAATTCTCACCACTGGGGGACGGTCTGATGAAGTGTCTGACTCAGGGCGAGCGGCTGACGTATGTTAAAACCAAGATCATCGCGACGGTGGGGCCCGCCAGTTCTTCGCCCGAAACGCTCACCGAGCTGGTGCTTGCCGGAACGGACGTTTTTCGCCTGAATTTCGCGCACGGCGCCCATGACTGGCTCTCCGGCGTTGTGAAGACGATCCGCAAGGTGTCAAGTGACATCGAGCGTCCCATCGGCATTCTCGGCGACCTGGCGGGACCGAAGATCCGGCTCGAAGAGTTGCCCGATGGCATGATCCGTTGCCGCTCGGGGGAAAAGTTCGAATTCGCCCGCACGGCCGATCCCGCGAACCCCCGTCGGCTGACATGCACCTACGAAAAACTGGTGGACGAAGTGGAGGTCGACGATCACGTGCTTCTCGCGGACGGCACCGTTTCCATGCGAGTCGCCGAGAAATACCCCGCCGAAGGCCGGGTGGTGTGCGTCGTCGAGCAGGGGGGCGACATTCGCAGCCGGCAGGGGCTGAACCTCCCCGGCGTGGCCCTCAGCACCCCCAGCCTCACCGAGAAAGACCGCAGCGACCTGGCGTGGGCGATCGACAACGGCATCGACTTCATCGGCCTGTCGTTTGTGCGCAGCGCCGACGACATCAGACTCTTGCGGCAGGCGATCGCCGATCTGAAGCCGGCGTTCCAGCCGCAGATCGTCGCCAAGATCGAAAAGATGGAGGCGGTCAGCCAGCTCGAACAGATTCTCGAACTGACCGACGTGGTGATGGTCGCTCGCGGAGACCTGGGGGTCGAGGTCGATCTGGCGCTGGTCCCGATTTTCCAGAAGCGGATCATCCGGCTGTGCAATCAGCACCGCATCCCGGTGATCACCGCCACGCAGATGCTCGACAGCATGACCCATAGCAGCCGCCCCACGCGGGCCGAGGCCGCCGACGTGGCCAACGCCGTGCTCGACGGCACCGACGCCATCATGCTCTCGGGAGAAACGGCCGCCGGCGAATTCCCCGCCGAGGCGGTCGCCACCATGAGCCGCATCGCGCACGAAGCCGAACGGATCCTGCACCCGCACCGGCAGATCGACCAGCACAGCCAGCCGCGATCGCGGGCCCTGGCCGTGACTGAAGCGGTCACGCTGGGGGCCGCCCGCGCCGCCGAGCATCTCGCCGCCGATCTGGTTGTCGTCGCCACGCGCAGCGGCAAGACGGCCATGGCCGTGTCTCGGCAGCGGAGCCACACTCCGATTCTGGGGATCAGCGACAGCCCCGAAACGGCCCGCCGCATGTGTCTGTACTGGGGCGTCACCCCCTTGCATACGAGCAAGGTCAATGCCCCGCCGCCGGACCTGCTGAAATT
>JBLMWR010000140.1:0-4728 GCA_050257335.1 Deltaproteobacteria bacterium
CGGCGGCGCTGAAATGATTGGGCCCAGCCGTGAAATCTTTGGAGCTGGTGAAATGTTTGACGGGGGACGCACGGGCTGGGAAGCCCATGATACGGGGCGGAATGGCGACCTCTCATTTCACCACGAAGCTCAGGAGGCGGCCGGGGACGTAGACGATTTTGACGAGCTGCTTGCCGGACAGGTTTTCGGCGACGCGCGGCTCGGCGGCGGCGGCTTTCTGGGCGGTTTCCTGATCGGCGCCGGCGGGGATGCGGATCTTGCCGCGGACTTTGCCGTTGATCTGCACGGCGATTTCGATTTCCGATTCGACCAGAAGCGCGCGGTCGTACGCCGGCCAGGGTTCATACGCGAGCGATTTTTTATGGCCCAGCAATTCCCATGCTTCCTCGGCCAGGTGCGGGGCGAAGGGGGCCAGGAGCAGGACGAAGGGTTCGAGGATCGATCGCGGGCGCGGTTCCTGTCCGCTGACGCCGTTCACGAATTCCATCATCCGGCTGATCGCCGTGTTGAACGACAGGCTTTCGATGTCGTTTGTCACCGCCTGGATCGTCTTGTGCAAGAGGCGCATCTGCTCGGGCGTGGGGGCGACGTCCTGCACGGCCGGGTTGAGGCGGATCTCGTCGGCCCCTTCGTCGGAGATCATCCGCCAGACGCGGGCCAGAAACCGGCTCACCCCTTCGACGCCGCTCATGCTCCAGGGCTTGGTCGCCTCCAGCGGACCCATGAACATTTCATACAGCCGCAGCGAGTCGGCGCCGTATTCTTTGACCACATTGTCGGGGTTGATCACGTTGCCGCGGGATTTCGACATCTTGAAGGCGCGGCTATCGACGACAATCTCGGGATTCGTGGACAGGACGAACTCGTTTCCCTTCCTGGTGACCTGATCGGCGGTGAGCTTGATGGCGTGGATGGGCAGGCCGGTGGAGACGTCAACGTCGTCACGCACGTTTCTGGCAGAGACCCAGGTGATTTCGGATTTGGGATTTCGGATTTCGGATTTTTCTGTGCGCGCGAGCTGATAGCCGGTGAGTTCGGCTTCGCCGAGGATCATTCCCTGATTGACCAGCCGCTGGAACGGTTCGTGGCCGGAGACGTGGCCGCGGTCGAAGAGGACTTTATGCCAGAAGCGCGAATAGAGAAGATGCAGCACGGCATGCTCGGCGCCGCCGATGTACAGGTCGACCGGCATCCACGTCTTTTCCTTCGCCGGATCGACGAAGGCGGCGCTGTTTTTCGGGTCGATGAAACGCAGATAATACCAGCACGACCCGGCCCACTGCGGCATGGTGTTCGTCTCGCGGGCGAGCTTCGTGCCGTCGGCGGCCGTTTTGAAGAGCCAATCCTGCGGCGCTTCGGCGAGGGGGGGCTCGGGGCGGCCGTGGGGCTTGAAGTGCCGCATTTCGGGGAGCGTCACGGGAAGCTCGGCTTCGGGATCGGTGCGCATGAGCCCGGTCGGCTGGCCGCCGGCATCCACTTCGTGCCAGATGGGGAAGGGCTCACCCCAGAAGTGCTGGCGGCTGAAAAGCCAGTCGCGGAGGCGGTAATTGACGGCGCCGCAGCCGAGGCCCTGCGCCGCCAGGTCGTCGGTGATTTTCTTTTTGAAGGCCGCCGTCGCCAGGCCGGTGTACGGGCCGGAAGCGATCGCCGTTCCCTCGCCGGCGAACGGACATTCCAGCCCCCCGGCGACCGCCCGCTCGAGCTGCCGTTCTTCTTTCGTCGGTTCATAGCCGGGAGGCGGGGTGACGACGGGAATGATCGGCAGGTTGAACTTCACCGCGAACTCCCAGTCGCGCAGGTCGTGCGCGGGGACCGCCATGATGGCCCCGGTGCCGTAGCTGATGAGGACGTAGTCAGCGATCCAGATCGGGACGGGCTGGCCGTTCACGGGATTGGTGGCGTAGCTGCCGGTGAAGACGCCGGTCTTCTCCTTGGCGAGGTCAGTCCGGTCGAGATCGCTCTTGGTGGAGGCCTGCTGGCGGTAGGCGTCAACGGCCGCTTTCTGTTCGGGGGTGGTCAGGCGCTCGACGAAGGGATGCTCGGGGGCGAGCACCATATAGGTGGCGCCGAAGAGCGTGTCGGGCCGCGTGGTGTAGATGCGAATGCAATCGTCCCCCGGGTCGCGGGGAAATCTGGAAGCGGCGCGGGAGGTTTTCCAGGCCGTGAAGTCGGTGGCGACGCGCGCACCGCGAGCGGTGCGGCCAAGCATCGGCGCGCCGATGAAGAAGTCGACTTCGGCGCCTTCGCTTTTGCCGATCCAGTTGCGCTGAAGCAGCTTGATCGACTCGGGCCAGTTGACGGAGTCGAGATCGTCAATGAGCCGCTCGGCATACGCGGTGATCCGCAGCATCCATTGCCGCAGGGGAATGCGGACGACCGGATGGCCCCCGCGCTCGCTCTTGCCGTCGATCACTTCTTCGTTGGCCAGCACCGTTCCGAGAGCCGGGCACCAGTTGACGGGGGCTTCGGTCTGATAGGCGAGGCGGTGCCTGTCCTGATACCGGCGAACAGCGTCAGCTCCGGCGGTCTGCACTTCGGCGGGAATCGGCAATTCGGAAATCGGGCGCCCCTTTCCCGCGCGTTTCTTTCCCGCCTTGTCGGTCCACGGGCAGTCGGCGTCGTACCACGTGTCGAAGATCTGCAGGAAGATCCACTGCGTCCAGCGGAAGTAATCGGGATCGGTCGTCGCCAGCTCCCGGCTCCAGTCGTAGCTGAAGCCGAGCATCTTGAGCTGCCGGCGGAACGTGGCGATGTTCTTGTACGTCGTCTCGCGAGGGTGCGTCCCGGTTTTGATTGCATGCTGCTCGGCCGGCAGCCCGAACGCGTCCCACCCCATCGGGTGCAGGACCGTCTTGCCGCGCATGCGGGCGTACCGGCAGGTGATGTCGGTGGCGGTGTAACCCTCCGGATGCCCGACGTGGAGGCCATCACCCGAGGGATAGGGAAACATGTCGAGGACGTAGAGTTTTTCTTTGGCCGGGAGCGCGGGCGTTTCGAAGGTGCGGTTCCGTTCCCAGTAGTCCTGCCACTTCTTCTCGATGCGGTGCGGATCGTAACGGGGCATTTTGTTCGAAGCTTTCTACCAGTGGCCCCGATCGCGGGGGGAGTGATCTTTGGCGGACCTGGTCCGTTGTCAGTAGTCGGTTGACAGTAGTGAGTGGCCAGTCGCAATTGCCAACCGCCGACTGACCGCTGACCACCGACAAAGTGTATTGAAGGGCGGGCGGTTTGCAATCACGACGAATCTTTCGATTGCCTTTCGCCGGACCGACCGGTTCGGCACAATGTATCCCACGTGACGGATTGAATGCGAGAAAGCTGTGTTCGGCATCGGCCCACAAGAATTAATCATTTTGCTGGTCGTCGGCCTCTTGACGGTCGTCCCGGGAGTGCTGGGTTTGGCCGTCTTGATCTGGCTGATTGTCCGCAGTTCACGAAAACCGCCGATGGACGAATAGCCGTCGCAGAATGCGAATCATGGAACCGCCACTGGTCGGAGAACTGCCCTCCGATCGAACGGTCCTCAGAATCTGACACCATCGAGGTGCAACATGTTCGGGATTGGCTTGACGGAGGCGATCATTTTGGGCGTGGTCTGTTTTCTGCCGGTTGTCGGCGGAATTGCGGCAATTATCGTGTTGGCGACGCAGAAGAAGGACTCGGGCAACGATTAGTCGATCAATGGTCCAGTGGACGAACAATTAACCGGAGTAACCTGATGAACCGCGAGATTTCCAAATTCACTAACGTTCCTGTCAACCGCCGCAGCTTTTTCAAAGCGGCCGCCGCGGGCACCTGCCTGGCGCTGGGCGGAACGCTGCCGGCTCGATTCGCCGACGCCGCCGGGCCGGTGAAGCGCAACGGCAAGCCGCACATGAAGCTGAGCCTGGCGGCCTATTCGTTCCGCGATTTTCTCGCCGGGAAAGACCCGACGATGACGCTCGACGATTTCATCCGTCTCTGTGCCGACCTCAACCTCGACGGCACCGAGCTGACCAGCTACTACTTTCCGAAAGACTTCAACGAAGAGTACCTGATCCACATCAAGCAACTGACATTCCGGCTGGGGCTGGACATTTCGGGAACGGCGATCGCCAACGACTTCTGCCTGCCGTCCGGCGAGAAGCGGGACGCGACGCTCGCCCACACCCGCAAATGGATCGACTACGCAGCGATCATGGGGGCCCCTGTGATCCGCATTTTCGCCGGAAGTGTCCCCAAGGACGACAGCGAAGAGGCGGCCATCGCGCGGTGTGCGGCGGGAATCAACGAATCCCTCGACTACGCCGCTAAAAAGGGGGTTTGCCTGGCGCTGGAGAATCACGGCGGGATCACGGCCACGCCCGAGCAGATGCTGAAGATCATCGCGCAGGTGAAAGAGTCGCCGTGGTTCGGGGTGAATCTCGACGGCGGCAACTTCCGCACAGCCGACCCGTACAGCGACCTGGCGCGCATCGCTCCTTATGCGATCAACGCGCAGCTCAAGACAGATCTGTATCCGGGAGGAAAACACGAAGAGACCGACCTGGCCCGTGTCGTGCGGATTCTGGCCGACGCCGGCTACCGTGGTTACATCGTCCTCGAATATGAGGGGAAGGAAGACCCAAAGACAGCGGTCCCGCGGCATCTTGAAACGTTGCGGAAGATCATCCGTGATGTCGGTTGAACTGCAAGGCATTGCAAGAAAACGACATGCGCTGTTCCTTCGTTCTCATCGGATTCCAAGGT
>JBLMWR010000141.1:0-4323 GCA_050257335.1 Deltaproteobacteria bacterium
GAAGTCTGGCGATTCACTCCGCGCCGCAAGGCCTTTTATCAGCTTGTCAGCGGCGATCGGGCGCTTCCCGAATACGTCTGCCCCCCCCGTGCGGCCAGCCTGCCGGAGATTCCGGCGGGGCACTGGTGCGCGTGGCGCGGCTCGATCTATTACCGCACCCTGCCGGGACGGTCGCAGACGCAGAACGATCCCCCTCTGGCGTTCGCCGCCGAAGAAGTGGGGATTACGCTGCTCGACGTCGAAGATGCCGTGATTCACAATCTGGAGCTGCGGCACTTCCGGCTGGATGGGGTCAACGCGCACGACCGGTGCAAGCGGGTGATCCTGGATTCGGTGCGGCTGATCGAAAACGGACGCGCCGGCCTGGCCGTTGGAGGGAGTTCGACTGTCGGAATCAAGGACTCGACGGTGGAAGGAAACCGGCTGGTTTCGATTTTGAACGCGGAAGTCGCCCAGACGGAGGTTTTGACGTCGCAACTCGGACCGGCAGGCATCCTGGCGCCTGACAGAGGACCGATCCGGATTACCGGAGGGCACGTGCTGGTTGACAACGAAGAAGTCTTCGAGCCCGCAAAGTAATCGACGACAATATTCTGAATCGCAGTATGGTCCACGCAGGTCGGCCCTTCTCGGCCGTCGTACATCCGCCGACCTCATCGGCCTCCCGTTATTTCGGTGACGTGCTGCTTGTGCTCGACGGCAAATTCCTCGTCGCCGGCGAGGCACCGGTTCCGCTCGGCGAGCGAGCGGCGGATGCGTTCCACCGTTTCCTTGATAGGCCGTGAAAGCCGTCGCAGGATTTCCCCAGCGCTGAACTGCTCGAGCTGCTTGACGGTCGCGACGTTCAGGAACTTGAAGATCTGGCGGGCGTGGAAGTCCTCCCTGAAGAGCATGTCGAGGTCTTCCTCGCCGGTGACTTTCGGCCGGCCCAGCGAGGGAGCCGAATTCGCCGAGGGGGCTGCCGCCCGCGGGGCCTTGCGGCGGACCGCAGCCCGCGCCCCTTTGCGGGGGTTGGTTTTCGCACGTTTGCGAACTGCCGGGGGCTTCTTCCGCCGGACCGGTTTCTTCTTCGCCATCTTTATACTCCTGGATTCAGATGAGTGCGCCCCGTGCCGTTCAAAACGGCACCTGGCACCGGGCAATTCAGCCGATTTTTGCAGTCAAAGTCTTCGACGCTGAGCTGGTCCCCTTTTTCAACCGGCCGTCAGCGGAGCCCAGCGCCCCACAATGGTTTTTGCCGATCGCAGCCCATCGATGGCGGCACTGACGATCCCTCCCGCGTATCCCGCCCCTTCTCCGACGGGGAACAGCCCTGCTACTCCCGGGCACTCGCGCGTCACCGCGTCGCGCGCGATCCTCACCGGCGAGCTCCCCCGCATTTCGGGACCGACCAGAACCGCGTCTTTCAAAAAATCACCCCGCCATTTGCGATCCATGATGGGCAGCCCCGACCGGATCGCCGCCGCAACTCCCGGCGGAAGAAGTCTCTCGAGGTCGAGAGGCCGGCTTCCCCGCTGGTACGAGCATTGTAGCCGATCACCCCCGGCTGGTGCGCGGCGGGCGACAAAATCGAGTGCCCGCTGGATCGGAGCGTAATAGTTTCGACCGGCCAGTTGAAACGCCGCCGATTCGCAGCGCCGCTGCACCTCGACCCCTGCCAGGGGATGATCGCCGACCAGCTCCCGCGCATCGAGCGTCACCACAAGGCCGCTGTTGGCGTACGGCGTGTCGTGCCGCGAATTGCTCATGCCGTTGGTGCAGAACATCTCCGGCTCGGAGACGCTGGGGATGATGATGCCGCCGGCGCACATGCAGAAGGTGAACAGGTCGGGCTGCCCGCGGGCAACGAGGGTGTAATCAGCCGCCCCCAGGATATCGAGGTAGCGTTTCTGACCGTACTTGTGCCGGTTCACCTGCTCCTGCGGCTGTTCGATCCGCAAGCCCAGTTGAAAGGGCTTGGCCTGCATGGGGATTCCGAGCCGGTGCAGCATCTCGTAGGAATCGCGGGCGCTGTGCCCGATGGCCAGGACCACCGCCCGGGCGGGAATGTACCCGGACGACGTGGAGACCCCCCGGATGCGGCCGCCGGCGATATCGAGCTCTTCGACCCGGCAGCCGAACCGGTACTCGCCCCCCAGGACGTCGATCTTGCGGCGGAAGTTGCGGACGAGCATCGGCAGGCGGTTGCTCCCCAGATGCGGGCGATGTTCGTAGCGGATCGCCGGCTTGCCGCCGCACTCGACGAACCGCTCCAGCACCCAGTCGACGTCAGGCCCGCTCATGCGGCATGTCAGTTTGCCGTCGCTGAACGTGCCTGCCCCCCCTTCGCCGAACAGATAGTTGTTCTCGGGGTCCAGCGAACCTCCCCGGTCGAACGCGCGAATGGCCCCAACGCGCTCTTTGACCGCTTCACCCCGTTCGAGGATCAGGGGACGATACCCGCGAAGTGCCAGGTAATATGCGGCCAGCAACCCCGCCGGGCCGGAGCCGACCACGACCGGCCTCTCGGGGAGCGGCTCGTTGCCCGGCTCGGGCTCCTGGAAACGGGGGGGCTCGTAACGCTCAATCCGCCTGTCGCGCCGCGAACGAATCACCCGCTGTTCGTCTTCCTTCAGCTCGACGGCCGCCGAGTACACGAAGACCAGGTCGTTTCGCGACCGGGCGTCGAGGCTCTTGCGGAGGATCCGCCAGCGGCCGACGTCGGACGGGCGGACCCCCAGCGTCTGCGCCAGGCTGTCGCGCAGCGACTCTTCGGGCTGTTCGACGGCCAGGCGGAGGTTGTTCACGCGCAGCGGCATGCTTCCAATCTACTCGCCACGGTGCAGGATTGCCATTCCCGCCGATTGACAAAGGTTTCCCGGTCGAGTAGACGTTTAAGGTGCGGGGCTGTGAGAATTCTGTCAGGGTCAACCAGTTCTCGGTTTCTTCGTGACATTTCCCCCGGGTTTCTTTCGCAGCCCCGACGGGCCCCGCCGGGCGTTTGCCGGATGGCCGCTTCCGGGCGATTCGTGGGAGAAATCATGGCGCGGCGCGTGGAAATCGATCTCACCGACGAGATGCTGCAGCAATGCGAGGCGGCGCTCGAGTACCGCTTTCAGAATCGCGATCTGTTGCGAAACTGCCTGACGCACGCCTCGGGAGCCAATCACCGGCTGGCCTCGAACGAACGGCTCGAGTTCCTGGGAGACGCCATTCTCGGGGCCGTCGTCTGCGAGATGCTATACCACCGCTTTCCCGAGGAAACCGAGGGGGAGCTGACCCGCATCAAATCCATCGTCGTCAGCCGCAGCACCTGCGCGAAGATCAGCGAAGGGCTGGCCCTCCCGAAGTTTCTGCTGCTGGGGAAGGGCCTCTCCGTCAATGAAACGGTGCCGATGTCGGTGGCCGCCGCCGTCTTCGAATCGCTGATCGCGGGGGTGTACCTGGACGGGGGCCTGGAACCGGCGCGGCGGCTGATCGAACGGGTCACGGGCCCCGAGATAGAGCTGGCCGGGGGGGTCGATCACGGCCGGAACCACAAGAGCCTCTTGCAGCAGTACGCCCAGAAGATGTTCGGGGAGACGCCGGTGTACCGGTTGCTCGATGAGAAGGGCCCCGACCATTCCAAGTGCTTCAAGGTGGCGGCGCTGATCGGGCAACAGACGTATCACCCGGCGTGGGGGGCGAACAAGAAGGCCGCCGAGCAGCGGGCCGCCCAGAACGCGCTTTACGAGCTGGAAGGCAAGCCCATCCCCCACCAGGGGGATTAAATAGCAGAAGCGGCCGAAATCTTCCGGCCGCTTCGTGCTTGCTGTGGCTAGGCTGGCCGTGCGGTCAGGCCGCACGACGCGCGAAGATTACTTCTTGCCCTTCTTCTTCGCAGCCTTCTTTGCCTTCTTCTTTGCAGCTTTCTTGGCCACCTGAAGTTCCTCCTTAGAGAGCCAGTTTGAGCAACCGTCCTGCCGCCGGAACCGGGCAAACAAAGTTTGGCAGAAACGAGCCGCCCCACACATGATTCTTCCGGCCTGTCAACCTTGACAAGCCGACGGTGAATCCTGACTGGCGGAAAGAATCGCGAAACGAGTTGAACTTTTCAAGTTCAGTCGCCGGCGCTCTTCACCACAGGATGAGAGTCACACGTTTCATGCGGTCATAGTAAGCATTTCTACGAATTCTGCAAGCAAATTTTTGCGTTTTCGACGGGAAAAACGCGGTGTCGCGCGCCGCGCGCCGCCAGCGCGTTGCGCCGCGCACGGCGCTGCGCCGCGCGCGTTGCGGCGCGCCGCGTGCCTCGGCGAGTTTCGAAACTTGCATAATCACTCGGAAAAACCAGCGTTTTTTCGC